>NZ_JBZYWK010000008.1:0-192473 GCF_059115385.1 Occallatibacter sp. FHG110214_02
GCGCATCGAAAAGAAGATGCAGGAGATCGTAGCGCAGCATCTCCCCAAAACCACCGCCACCATCAGCTTCGGCGAAGGCTACCCCGCCATGCAGCCCACCGCAGAAAGCCGCGCCCTGCTCAAAATCCTCAACGGAGCCAACGCCAGCCTCGGCTTCACCGCCATGCCTGAGCTCGACCCCATGAAGCGCGGAGCCGGCGACATCGCCTTCGTAGCCGATATCCTCCCCGGCCTCGCAGGCATCGGTGCAACCGGCGACGGCGCACACGAGCCCGGCGAAACCATCGACCTGAGCACACAGCCCATCAACACCAAGCGCGACGCATTACTCATCTATCGCCTAAGCAAAATCGACCAGAAAGCCGACCTGACCGCCATCGCAAAATAAATCCTGAGCATTGCAAAAAAGGTATAATTTAAATGGCGACGTGGACTATTGAATTTCTGAATGAAGAAATCGAGGCATCGCTTGACGCGCTTCCTTTGGATATTCAAGCGAGTTTCCTTCGAATATCGGAACTGATTCGGGCGCATGGCTTAGAGCGGGTTAGGGAGCCGTACGTCAAGCATCTGGAAGGACCCTTGTGGGAGATGCGGTTAAAGGGCAGAAGTGGTATCGCGCGGGCCTGCTACGTTACTGCCATTGAAAAACGAGTCGTTGTCGTGCATGTCTTTGTGAAAAAGACACAGAAAACGCCCAGGCATGAAATCCTGCTCGCCCTGAAACGAGCAAAGGAGGTCAAATGAAACGTAAGTTCATCCCGGCAGAAGAACTCTTCCAGAAGTGGAGAAAAGACCCGAAGTTCATTGCGGAATATGAGGCGCTGGAAGAGGAATTCGCCCTCGCATCCGCGCTAATTGAAGCCCGAAGCAAAGCAGACATGACACAGGAAGAAGTTGCTACAGCAATGGGAACCACGCAGGCCGTTATCGCCCGTCTGGAAAGCGGTAAAGTGATGCCTTCTACCCGCACATTGGAACGCTTTGCCAAAGCAACCCGCACTCGTCTGCGCATAAGCTTTGAACCGCAGCCAGCAAAGAAAAAACGCGCCGCAATCTAAATCGCGGCGCGCCACGCTCCAACCAAATCTATTTCTGATTCAACAACCGAATCGCTTCCAGAAACACATCCCCATCAATCGTCAAACTCCGCGCACTCACTTTATCCATCGAGTCCTGCGCCGTGTGATGGTAAGCATTGTTCGGCCCGTAATCCAGATCAATCACATCCACGCTGGGCACGCTGCGATGCACAAACGGCAGATGGTCATCCTCAACCGCCATCTCCGTCTGAAAGAAGTAGCGGTCATACCCAAACTTGTGCGCCGCCTGCTTCACCACATCGCTCAGCCACGGCGTCGAGTTCGTCTCCCGCTGGATATTCAAATCCTTGTCGCCAATCATGTCGGCCAGCATAAATGCCTTGATCTTCGGAAGCGTCCCATCGCGCCCCCACTTCGCCGCCAGATGCTTGCTCCCATAGGTCGAATCCGACTCCGACCAGTTCACAAACGCCTCTTCGCCATCAAAGAAAACCAGCCACACCGAGTAGCCATCATTCGGCTTGCCGCGCAACTGATCCGCAATCGCCAGCAACAGCCCCGTAGTAGCGCCGCCATCATTCGCGCCAACAAAGTTGATGTTCTTCAGCGGATAATTCGTCTCGTAGTGCGTACCCAGCACAATCACGCCCGGCTTCTTCCCCGGAAACTTCACAATGAAGTTATGCAGCGTCACCGGCCCAATCGCCGTGCTCGCCGTAAACGTATCTTCCTCTAACTGGTCGCGCTGAAAATGCGCACGCAAGTAGGCCTCAGCCTTCGCATGCCCTGTGCTCGTAGGCCACCGCGACCCAATCGCCACAAACTCCCGCGTATAAGCCAGCGCCCGCTCGCCGCTGAAGTGGCCTTGTGCAGCCAGCGAAAGCCCGCTCGCACACATCAGCATCAACACGCAACACAACCGCCGCAAAAGTGCCGTCATAAACCGCCTTTACGCGGCAGCTGCCGCATCATCTTTTTTCCGCCGCCGCTCCGGATGCACCCACCACGCCACGCCAATACCAATCATGTACAGCGTCAGCATCGGCACCGCATACACGCACATCGTCCACGGGTCCGGCGTCGGCGTAATAATCGCCGCGACAACAAAGATAATCAGAATCGCATAGCGAATGTTGTTCCAAAGAAACTTCGGACTGACAATCCCAAACATCGCCAAAAAGAAAATCAGAATCGGCAGCTCAAAGCTGATGCCCAGCCCCAGAATGATCGACAGAAAGAAGCTCGTGTAATCCTCAATCGTAATCACCGGATTAAACGGCTTGCCGAAACCGAAAATCAAAATCTTCAGCGCGCTCGGAAACACATAGAAATATCCAAACGAAGCGCCCGCCAGAAACAGCCCCATCGTAGCCGCCATAAACGGCACAACAAACCGCTTCTCTTTCTGGTAAAGCCCCGGCGAAATAAACAGCCAGACCTGATACAGAATGAACGGCGCCGCCAGAATCGCTCCGCCAATCAGCGCCACCTGCATCGACAGGTTCATGCCATCCATCGGATGCGTGAAGCTCAGCTTCAAATTCATCCGGTTAATCGGAGCCTGCACCAACCCATACAGCCGGTCATGAAAATAGAACGCAATAAAGAACCCGACCCCAAGGTAAGCCGCCGAATGAATAATCCTCTTCCGCAGCTCTTCCAGGTGCTCCATCAGGCTCATGCCTGGAAGCTCCGCCCGCTCCGTCATCGCAGTCCGTGCCTTGCTAACTGCCTCCGCCGCATCAACCATGCTGTGTCACAGTCTCCGTACCGCTTTCCATTCCGGCGGATGGCACAATCTCTTCCGCCGCCTGCAACACCGGCTCCGCCTCAACCACCGCGCCTGGCCTCGCCGCCGCAACAGTCTCGCCTATAGAAGGCGGCTGAATCACCAGCCCCGAAGGCTCGGACTCAGAAGCAACAGCCTCAGCATTCACAGCCCCCGCAACCCGCGGCACATGCACCTCCGGCACCGACTCCGCAACAGAAGCAGCCGAAGCCGCAACCGTCAAATCCGCAACCGTAGGATCAACCAGCGTCTCCGTCGCAGTAGCCGCCGGCAGCGCACTCACGCCAGCCTGTTCGGTCAACGCCTTCTGCCGCTGTGCCTCTTCCTTCTGCTTGCGGTCAGCGTCCTCCGCCAGCCTCAGCTCTTCTTCCATCTGGAACTTGAAGTCATTGGAAGCCTTGCGGAACTCATACATCAGCTTGCCAATCTGCCGCCCAATCTGCGGCAGCTTCCGCGGCCCAAACACCACCAGCGCCAGGATCATCAGAATGATCGAGTCCGCCATGCCAATGCTGGCCTGTTCAATTGGAAGAGGAGTTGCCATGAACTTTCATAATAATCGCCCGACTGGCCGTGCGTCGAAGAACCCGCTTTTGTCTTTTTCGTCCCTCGTCCCTCGTCTCTACCACGTAAACCCGCCCGAAGGCGGCGGCCAACTCCCCAGCATCTGCCTTAGCAGCACAATCCGTCCAAAATGATAAGCATTATGCGCCGCCAGACTCTCCAACTGCTCGCGCACCGTCATCACCCGCACAGGCATCCCCGGCCTTGAAGGACACAGAACCTCCGCCTCCAGCCGGGCCGTATCCAGTGCAGCATCCCCCGCCTTACGAGCACCCACCAGGAATCTCGCACAAAGCTCCGTCCAACTCTCCCTCTCCAACTCCACCGGTTCCGGAAATGCCCTTTCCGGACGCTCCGGATACGCCGTCTCCACTCCGGCAATCCAATCCAGCGTCATCTGCTGCCAAAAACAGATATGCCAAAGCTCCTCATACACGGAGCGCGGAGCTCCTGCTACCGTCCGACGCGCCAACTCCTCCGCCAGTCCCTCCAGAATGTGCGCCGGAGGTGTAAAGGCACTGTCTCCCACCAAAGCCTGCTCAAGCTCGCTCATAACACCCTCCCACTCTCCTCAGTCCCAACTTCTCCCCCAACAATTGAATCCTCTCCATATTTGTTAAAATCAAACCACTAACACGGCTGCAACATCCCCGTGGGCGGAAGCGATTCGCGCTCACTGCAAGCCAGCAAGGCTTTCAACAACCCCGTTCGCCGGACCAGCATGGCCGGCAGGACTGAAGGCGGAAAACAGTGACTCTGGTTCTAGACGAAGCAGTACAAGCTGCCGAAGCGTGCAGCTTAGACAATTATCTTGCCCTTCCCGATCACACCATGGACGACCGCATAGCTGCGGCTCGCCAGAAACTCGGTGCCAGCACCATCATCCTCGGCCACCATTACCAGCGCGATGAAGTCATTCGTTTTGCCGACTTCACCGGCGACAGCTACAAGCTCTCGCAAGCGGCAGCCGAAACCAACGCCAGCTACCTCATCTTCTGCGGCGTCCACTTCATGGCAGAAAGCGCCGACGTCCTCGGCCGCGACAGCCAGCAGGTAATCCTTCCCGACCTCAACGCCGGCTGCTCCATGGCCGACATGGCCGAAATCTCCCAAGTCGAGGCATGCTGGGAAGCCCTTGCAGCCAGCGGATTTTCGGACGAGTGCATTCCAATTACCTACATGAACTCCTCCGCCGCCATCAAAGCCTTCGTCGGAGAAAACGGCGGCCTCGTCTGCACCTCCTCGAACGCGAAGCAAGCCTTCGAATGGGCCTTCCAGCGCGGCAAGCGAATCCTCTTCCTCCCCGACCAGCATCTCGGCCGCAATACCGGCTACGCCATGAACATCCCACTGGCCGAAATGAAAGTCTGGGACCCATGGGCCCTTGCAGGCGGGCTTTCAGCCAATGACCTGGCCAACACCAAAATCCTCCTCTGGAAAGGCCACTGCTCCGTCCACCAGCGCTTCCTCCCCAGCCACGTGGACACCGTCCGCGCCAAGTACCCCGGCATCCAGGTCATCGTGCATCCCGAGTGCCGCTGGGAAGTCTGCCAGAAAGCCGACGCCACCGGCTCCACCGAGCGCCTCATCAAAATCGTCGAAGACGCCCCAACAGGCACAACCTTCGCCATCGGCACCGAAATCCACCTCGTCAACCGTCTGGCCAAAGAGTTCGCCGACAAGGGCAAAAAAATCATCACGCTGGACGACACCGGCTGCCTCTGCACCACCATGTACCGCATCAGCCCACAGCACCTGGCATGGGCTCTCGAAAACCTGGTAGAAGGCCGAGTAGTCAACCAGATCGCAGTAAAGAAGTCCGTCAAGCACTGGGCTAAAGTAGCCCTCGACCGCATGCTGGAAATCAAGGCCTAAAACCCGTACCACCACAAAAAACCCCGTGCCCCATCCTTGCGACTTCTTTCTGTCGCAAGGATGGGAAATCCATACCGCCAGAGACTTGAGCTTTGCGGGTGCCCCCGTCCCTCTCTTTTGGGGACCGGGGGATAGATTCCCCTACAGCCAGTTTTCCCCGCCTCCGTTCTCCCACAAAAGAGGGCAGTGTCATCCTGAACGAAGCGCATTGCGGTAGGCGGAGTGAAGGATCTGCGGTTGCCTTTTTCACTGCCACACCCCCATCTCGACCCCGACCACCGGGAGGGCCACAAAATCCCCGTGGCGCGCAAAACGCGCAGCCGCTGCATGCAATGCAAAATAAATCCCAAATCTGTGGATAACTCTTGCGCTCAATTAACCCCTTTTATGCCATACTCAAAATCAACAACAAGAACGGCCCGATTCCAAAAGAATCGGGCCGTTCTTCATTCAGCTTCCAAAAGTTTTTTTAGGGTCATTTTTTCTGAAAAGTAACTATTTTTCAGAAACCTGTTAACCAATCAACAAACACCAAATTCTGCATCCAACCGATAGATTTAAAACACGATACGAGCGAACCAACCACAAAAGGTAGGCCGGGGATTTATCCCCGGCAATCAAGGCTAAAAGAAAGCACCGGGGCTTTAGCCCCTGAGGCATGCTTCTGCTACTTTGCGCACCAACTGATAACAGGGCCGCGAACCCGCCATCCCAAAACCCAGAAAAAAAGGAAAGAAATTTCAAAAAAATGGAAAAGTAACCACTTTTCCGCAGGTTACTAACTAAATAGTAAACACCAAAAATCAAACATAAGCACAACAAATCAAACAAGATAATTACAAACAAACCCCATCGTCTCACCCAATGAACCACCCCAAGCCAAACAGCCAATCCCGGCGTATTCTAGTCACAGCAGGTTAACGAACATGAAGACCTTCACCCTCGACGAAGCCCAATCCCTCTTGCCCGTCCTTGAGTCCCTGCTCAAGCGCGCCATCGAGGGCAAGCAATCCGCCGAGGAAATCGAAAACCGCCTGCAGGACCTCAACCGCCGCATCTACCTCTCCGGCGGCATGCGCGTGGACGTGGCCCAGGTAGCCCGCGACCGCTTCGAGCTAGAAAGCCAGCTCAAGCAGGTCAAAGAAACCCTCACCGAAATCGACTCCATCGGCGTGCAGGTCAAAGACCTCGACACCGGCCTCCTCGACTTCCCCTTCCGCCTCAAAGATGACGTCGTCCTCCTCTGCTGGCGCATAGGCGAGTCCGCCATCGACCACTGGCACACCGTCGAATCCGGCTTCCAGGGTCGCCAGCCCATCGACGAGCGTTTCCGCCGCCGCTCCGGCCCCACAACCTTCCGCCCCAATTAGCCCCGCCCAATTCGTCCCGTAAGATGGGCCCATGTACATCGGCGAAGAAGAAGTCCGCAGCCTCCTCAACTACGACGCGCTAGTCCCCGCCATCCGTCAGGCCCTCATCGACTTCTCCTCCGGGAAACCAGAAGAAAGCAAGGTCGTCCAGCCCCCACGCTCCATCCTCCGCCCCGGCGACAAGGACTGGTTCGCCGTCATGCCCGTCATCCACGGCGACGTCATGGCCATCAAATCCGTAACCTTCTTCCCCGGCAACGCAGCCCTCGGCCTGCATACCCACATGGCCACCATCACCCTCCTCAGCCGCAAAACCGGCGAGCCGCTGGCCATCATGGACGGCCGCGTCATCACCGAAATGCGCACCGCCGCCGTCTCCGCTGTAGCCCTCGACACACTCGCGAGCCACGAAGTGGCGAGCTTGGGAATCTTAGGCGCAGGCGTACAGGCCCGCTCGCACCTCGAAACCCTCCGCCGCATCCGCCCCAGCCTCCAGGACATTCGCATCTGGTCCCGCACCGCATCCAAAGCCGAGCAGCTAGCCTCCGAGACCAACACCCGCGCCACCACCATAGAAGAAGCCGCCAGCGCCGACGTAGTCCTCGCCGCCACCGCCTCGCCAACCCCAGTCCTCGAAGGCCGCTGGCTCTCGCCCAGCGCCGTAATCCTCGCCGTAGGCGCAGTCGGAGCCAACCTCCGCGAGTTGGACGACAAAGCCGCCCGCACAAGCTGGATAGTCGCCGAGTCCCGCGCCGCCCTCGAACGCGAATCAGGCGACATCATCCTCTCCGGCGCAACCATCCAGGTCGAACTAGGCCAGCTCCTCGCCAACCCAAACCCGGCAATCCCCCGCAGCCAGCGCATCCTCTTCAAATCCGTAGGCATGGCAATCGAAGACCTCGTAGCCGCCCGTCTCGTATGGCAAGCCCGCCGAAAGCAGCCTCACCCGCAAGCTTGATATCCTTAAACTAACGCGCATTTCCCTCTCGGAAACGCATTTCTACGCCCCGCACGGCACCGCCGCCGGGCCATACCTGCTTCATCTCATTAAGGAGTCATTCATGCTTACCGTTGGAGAGAAGTTTCCCGCATTCGAGCTGACCGCCGTCGTCAGCACCGACCCCAAGAAGGCCTTTGAAACCATCACCGAAAACACCTACGCCGGCAAGTGGAAGGTCTACTTTTTCTGGCCCAAGGACTTCACCTTCGTCTGTCCCACCGAAATCGCCGCCTTCGGCAAGCTGAACCAGGAGTTCCTCGACCGCGACACGCAGCTCCTCGGCGCCAGCATCGACTCCGAATTCGTCCACCTCGCATGGCGCAACAACCACGCCGACCTCAAGGACCTGCCCTATCCCATGCTCTCGGACATCAAGCGCGATCTCTGCGAGCAGCTCGGCATCCTCGACATCAAGGCCGGCGTAGCCCAGCGCGCCACCTTCATCGTGGACAACGAAAACATCATCCGCTTCGTCTACGTCACCGACCTCTCCGTAGGCCGCAACCCGCAGGAAGTCCTCCGCGTACTCGACGCCCTGCAAACCGACGAGCTCTGCCCCTGCAACTGGCAGAAGGGCGAAGAAACCATCAAGGCATAAGCAGTTTCCACCCAAGCCCCGTGCCCATCCTTGCGACTTCTTTCTGTCGCAAGGGTGGGATACCACGAACTTCCGTTCTCCCTCTGGGATTGAATAACGGACACCTGATCCCTGAAACCTGATTCCACCGGAGCACCCATGTCCCTCGACGCCCTGATAGACACTCTCCCCACCTCCGCCAAAGACCTAAAGCTCAACTACTCCTCCCTCATCCGCAACAACACCGAGCTAACCCCGCAGCAGCTCTGGGGAACAGTAGTAGCCGCAGCCATCGCCACCCGCAGCTCCGCTCTCACACCCGCCGTCTTTGAAGCCGCAGCCGCGCAGCTAACCCCGCAGGCCCTCGAAGCAGCCAAAGCCGCCGCCGCCATCATGGGCATGAACAACATCTTCTACCGCTTCCATCACCTCAGCTCCAATGAAAAGTACGCCACCATGCCCGCCCGTCTGCGCATGAACGGCCTCCGCGGTCACGGCGTCGAAGAAATCGACTTCGAGCTCTGGTCCCTCGCCGTCTCTGCCATCAACGGCTGCGGCAAGTGCGTGGATTCCCATGAAAAGGTAGTCCGCGATAAGGGCGCAACCGAAGAGCTAGTCCTCGCCGTCGTCCGGGTATCCGCCGTCATCCACGCCATCGGCGCCGTCCTCGACTCCATTCCAGTAGCCACGCCAGAACTGGCAACCGCCTGAGCGCTGCACTCTGCATCCACGTCCATCCATCAGCATCAATCTGCGATAGTCTGGATGCAGTTCCAGCACAGCAATCAGGAGCGGTAATGGCAAAGGGAAGTTGGGCAAAAAGGGCAATTCTGGCCGCGGCACTGGTATCTGCGGCCACCATCCCCGGCTGCAGTGGCTTCTGGAAAGCCCCAACGGATTCCGGCAGCGGCTCCAGCGGTGGCGGCACCAACCCCGCCAGCGGCACCTTTTACGTCCTCAACCAAACCACCAACCAGATAGCGGGCTTCAGCTTCGCATCCGGCAGCACCACGCCCACCTCCATTGGAAACGTCACCCTGCCAGACCTGGCCTTTGCCATGGCCATCTCCCCCAACGGCAACTTCCTCTACGTAAGCACCGCCTCGGGAATCTATCTCTACACCGTCAGCTCAACCGGCTCCCTGACACTCGGCAACAGCAGCCAACCCATCAGCTCAGACCCCGCCTACGCCATGCAAGTAGACCCAAGCGGATCCTGGCTGCTGGAAGCCGTCTCTGGCGCAGCCACCCTCAGCGCCGTGCCTCTCAACACCAGCACCGGCCTCTACGACACCAGCGCCAGCGTAGCCACCGTTGCCCTGTCCTCTGACAGCGTTCAGGGAATCGCCGTATCCCCCAGCGGCAGCGCCGCACCTTACGTCTTCGTAGCCATGGGCACCGGCGGAACAGCGGCAGTCCACTTCACCTCCGGCAACGCCAACCCCTTCGGCAACGCCGCCACCATCAAGGTCAAAAACTCTCTCGGCGGCGACAATGCCGTAGCCGTTGACCCATCCAACCGCCTGCTCTATGTCGGAGAAACAACCGCCCTCAGCGCCACGCAATCCGGCGGCCTGCGCGTCTTCACCATCGGCAGTTCTGCGCTGAATGAAATCACCGGCTCGCCCTTTGCCACCGGAGGCACCGGCCCCTCGTCCATCGTGCCCACCTCCACGGCTGTCTATGTTGCCAACAGTGCCGTAAGCGGCAAAACCACCGGCAACATCACCGGCTTCACCGTCACCGCCTCCGGCACAACCAGCCCCACCTACAAGCTCAGCTCCATCAACACCATCGCCGCTGGCCAGAAGACCGCATCCATCACCCTGGACGGCACCAGCACATACCTACTGGCAGCCAACTTCAGCGGCAACCCCGACCTGAGTACCTACACCTTCGACGCAACCACCACCGGCAAACTGGTCGCAGGCCCCACAGCCACCACCGGCACCGACCCCGTAGGCGCATTGTCCGTAGTAGCCGTCCCCTAAAACGCAGACAAGCAACTCCCTCTCCATTTCACTCAAGAGATAGATATAGAAAAGGTGTCATCCTGAACGTAGCCGTTTTTCAGGTGCAGGGAAGGATCTGCGGTTGTTTTGCTTTTTGCCGGTTCAACTACAAACAATGGGTGCCCCATGCCTCCTTCTTTTGGAGACATGGGGCACCACAAAAGCCGGTCCCGCAGCCCTCTCCTACCAAGCCTCGAACGATATCGTTTCCAGCCCACTCAACACCGAATGCTTCAGAAAAGCAGCATCATCCCGCTTCGGATAATCCGTCCGAAAATGCGCCCCCCGGCTCTCCGTCCGTGCCAGCGCCGAGCGCAAAATCGCCCCCGCCACCACACACAACGACCGAGCCTCCACAAGCCGCCGCGAAAGAGCATACTCCCGCCCCAGCTCACCTGCCAGACGCTCCTGCACCGCAATCCCCTCGCGTAATCCAGCCTCTTCGCGCAACAACCCCGCACAGCGGTCCATCATCAACCGCAGCTCCTGCACCAGCGCCTCAATCTCCTCGCCCGCAGCAGCCGCCGCATCACTCCCAACAACCTCATCCACAGCCGTCAGCAGCAAATCATCCGCCAGCATGGCCTTCGCCGCCCGAGCCCCAAACACCAGCCCCTCCAGCAGCGAGTTGGAAGCCAACCGATTCGCCCCATGCAACCCCGTACAAGCCGCCTCACCCGCCGCATACAGCCCGCGCACATTCGTATGCCCGTGCAAATCCGTGCGAATACCGCCCATCATGTAATGCGCCGCAGGCCGCACCGGAATCAAGTCGCGATGCAAATCCAACCCATGCTGCGCCAAAAATGCGCTAATCCCCGGAAACCGCTTATGCAGGTCAATCTCCGTCACATGACGCATATCGAGATATACCGGACGCGTCTCGCCATCAGCCCCCATCCCCTCACGCCAAACCGCCCGCGCCACCACGTCACGCGGAGCAAGCTCCAGACGAGGATGGTACCGCTCCATAAACCGCTCGCCACGGTCATTCACAAGCCAGGCACCCTCACCGCGCAGCGCCTCCGAAAGCAAAAACGTAGGCACACCCGGCAACGCCAGCGCCGTCGGATGAAACTGGTAAAACTCCATATCGGCAAGCTCCGCGCCAGCCAGCGCAGCCAGCGCCAGCCCATCGCCCGTAGCCACCGCCGGATTCGTAGTATGCGGATAAACCTGCCCCGCGCCGCCCGCCGCCACCAGCACGCCTCGCGCAGCTACACGCGTCACCACGCCATCGCGATCCAGCAAGTCAGCACCAACAACGCGCCCATCCGCCGTCACCAGCCCAGTCACGCAAGTCCACTCAGCAAAGCGAATCTTCGCGTGCTCCCGCGCCATCACCGCCAGCGCTCGCCCAATCTCCGCACCCGTCGCATCCCCATTCGCATGCAGAATGCGCGGCTTCGAGTGAGCCGCCTCGCGCGTACGCACCAGCCTGCCACCCTCGCGATCAAACTGCGCCCCGCCCTCAATCAGCTCCGCCACGCGCAGCGGACCTTCACTCACCAGCGCCGCAGCGGCCTCGCGAAAAACAATCCCATCCCCGGCAGCAATCGTGTCCTCAAGATGCAGCGCGACATCCTCATCGCCCTCCATCGCCACGGCAATGCCGCCCTGCGCATAGTGCGTATTCGACTCGCTAACCGCCTCTTTGGTGACAACAAGCACCGTGCCCCGCGCCGCCAACTCCAGCGCCGCACGCAAACCGGCAACACCCGCGCCGATAACAAGAAAGTCAAACTGTGTATTTGGGCTCACTAATCAGGCTATCAGCTACCCCGAGAACAAGTCAGTTCCCGGCCACGCGGCCATACGGAAGTGAATTGACGAGAACGGCGTTTATCGAGATTACCCCTGCTCCCGCACGATCTCAATCTGCTACTTGTCCTATCACCTTTAACTGATCATCCCCTACTACCACGATCAGGTCTTTATTCACCCCGAACCCAAAGCTATACTGCTAGCTATGCCGGTTGGTATTTGTAAGTTGTGCCTCCAAAGCCGAGATCTCATAGAGAGCCATCTCATGCCGGCTGCGCTATATAAGATGTCCCGTTGGGAGGGATCGGCAAACCCAAATCCGATGATGCTCTCTGTTCGAGGCAGGATTCAAACCTCAAAGCAAATAAAGGATTATTTACTTTGTCACGATTGCGAACAGCGATTCTCAGAGAATGGCGAGCGGTACACGATGTCGCAGGTAAATAGAAAGAATGAATTCAGGCTTCTGCAAACGCTTGAGAAGTCCACGAATAAACGGTCGTCCGCAGGGTTTACTTTTTACTACGATACTTCCTCTTTGGGCATTGATCGACAGAAACTAGCCTACTTCGCGCTGAGCGTGTTATGGAGAACAGCGGTGCATTCCTGGCACCGGCCAGAGCAGGTGGGACCGATAATCCATCTGGGCATATATGAAGAGCCGATCCGCAGATACCTTCTTGGTGAAGCGTCATTTCCTGCGGAGATCGCAATACTGTTGTTTGTTTGTACAGACCACCATTCCCAGAACGTCTTCTACCTACCAAGTATGGGAAATATCGAGATGCCGTTCACTTGGACCTTCCAGACACGGGGCCTAAATTTTTATCTGAGTGGCCTGAAAGGAATGCCTCCGCAATTGGCAGGAGCATGTTTGATTAACGGAGCCAAAGAGATAATTGTCGCTCGAAGCTGTGAAGATAAGGTCATGGAAGCGACGACACGGATCATGCTTGAGGCAAGTAAGCGCAGCAATCATCGAAGTTCTGAATAGCCCCACACATCGGTTTCTCAAAAGTAGAGCCACGAACCAGCAGCGCTAAAGATGGTGAAAAGATGAGCCGCTGCCATCCTCTTCATCACTCTCATCATGGTGTGTTCCAGACCCAATCCCCAGTCCGCCACCCATACCGCCGCCCATTCCCATTCCGCCACCACCACCTCCGCCGCCACCTTTCTGACCACCTTCCCCCTTATCCCCCTTGTCGCGGCCACCGGAACCAGCCGACCGCGCCGGCCCTTGCTGCGGAATCTCCACGTCAGCCGGAATCGGATCGAGATCAAGCGCCTCGCGAATAAAAGCCCGCAGCGACACAACCAGCTCCTGCGTATGCACAAGCTTGCCGGTAGCAAGCTCATGCGCCGCCCGCGCCGCCAACCGCACCTGCTCCTCCGTGCCAAGCAGCATAATGTCCGACAACGCCGCCTCCACCGCATCCCGAACTCGCCGCGCCCTATCCGACCCCGGAGGCTCAGCCACACTTGGCTCCAACGGCTCCGTCGAGTCGGCACCCTGCCGATGCAGATCACGACGATGCGTAGGATCAACCGTCAAGTCGCCCGTAAAAGACCCGCCCAGCGTCTTGTAAGCAGCAATCAGGGCACGCAAACGCTCGTTAATCTGGCGATTCAAACGCTCCCGCCGCTGCTGAATCGTAACCTGCGTAAGCAGCCGGATACCCACGCCAATCAGCGTAATAACCGCCAGGCTCAGCAGCGTAGTAACCAGCGCATGCAGCGAGCTGAAATCGAGATTGCGCAACTTTAACCTCCGCAGAAGTCAAACCGGATGAATCCTCGCCCTGCTCGAACCTTACCCGAACCCATCGCCGCGAACAAGGATAGGGAATCCCCTGCGTCATTCGTCAATGCACATGCAGTTGTCGTACTCTTCTTGGAAACAAACATCAGGAGAAGCCTCCGCATGCCGATGACCCGACGCACTTTCCTTCAGCACGGCTCCGCCGCCGCCGTCGCCCTTGCAGCCGCCCCATCCCTGCTTGCCAATCCGCTGGGCCTGCCCATTGGCTGCCAGACATATCCTGTTCGCGCTTCCATCAATACAGATTTCGCCGGAACAATGAAAAGCCTCTCCGCGGCAGGCTTTCAAACAATCGAGCTCTGCTCCCCCTTTGGCTACGAAGAGTTCTCCAGCCTCGCAAAGTACAAGCCGCAAGAGCTACGCAAAATGCTCAGCGACTACGGCCTCACCTGCATAAGCTGCCACTTCGACACGGACGAGCTGTTCAACCACGCGGAAGAGCGCATCGCATGGGCCAAAGAGTTCGGCCTCACGCAGATGGGCACAGCCAGCCTCGGCTTCGGCACGCTGCGCAAGGGCGTCCCTCCCACCGTGAGCGACGTGGACCGCATCACCGGCCTCTTCAACACCTTCGCCGCCAAGGCCCACGATGCAGGCATTGTCGCGGTACTGCACAATGAAGTCTTTGAGGTCACAAGCATCGACGGCAAGCGTGTCTACGACATGGAAATCGCCCGCCTCGATCCCAAGACCGTGAAGCTGCAGTTCCAGGTCTCCACCATGCTGGATGGTTTTGACCCGGTAGATTACTTCACCCGCTATCCCGGCCGTTACATCTCCATGCACTGCCAGGACTGGGTTATCGGCCCCGACGGCAAAGCAAAACAGGTGCCAATCGGCCAGGGTGTAGTGAATTGGAAAAAGGTCTTCACCGCCGCAAAGAAGGCCAACATCAAAAACTACTTTGTCGAGCTATATGAAAACCCGGCCCAGATGCCACTAAGCATCCCCTACCTGAGAAGCCTGAACGTTTAGGCACCCTCTGACAACTCGAAATTAACGGACTTCATAACAAGACATGCAACAAGTTCCATAACAGTGCACGACTGGCAGGCCGGGGATTTATCCCCGGCAATCAGACGCCCCCAGAAAGCACCAACCTTAGGCAGTGTCTGGCGAATCGAAAAGTGTTCTACGAATCGCCGGGTGCCCCCAGTCCCTCGCATTTGGGGATCGTGGATGACGGCTGGCCTGATCCTTGAAATCACCTATCCAAGCCAAATTCGATACCATAGAACCAGCGTGCAAACCATAAGAGTAGACACCCCTTCGGCAAAGTATGAAGTCCACACCGGCAGCGGCCTGCTTGCCACCCTGGCCCCGCGCATCCAGCGCGTAGTCGACAAGCTCCCCCGCCGCGTCTTCGTCCTCACCTCGCCCGAAATCTGGGCTCTCTGGGGCGAAACCTTCACGCAATCGTTTCTGCAGTCCAAACAGGATCCGCCAATCGCCCTCTTCCTGCCCCCCGGCGAAAAGCACAAAACCCTCGCCAGCATAGAAAAAATCCTCCGCCAGATGATCGAAGCCGGCGGCGACCGCGGCTCCCTGCTCATCGCCTTCGGCGGCGGCATCGTCGGCGACGTAGGCGGCTTCGTCGCCGCCATCTTCATGCGCGGCATCCCCTACGTGCAGGTCCCCACCACCTTCCTCTCGCAGGTCGATTCCTCCGTAGGCGGCAAAACCGGCGTCAACCTCCCCGAAGGCAAAAATCTCGTCGGCAGCTTCCATCACCCTCTCGCCGTCTTCGCCGACATCGGCGTGCTGAACACGCTCAGCGACCGCGAACTCCACGCCGGCCTTCAGGAATCCGTCAAAGCCGGCATCATCCGCGACCGCGCCCTCGTCCGCTACATGGAAGAGCATTTCGAAGCCATCCATGACCGCGAACCCAAGGCCCTCGAAAAAGTAATCGCCGCCTCCATCCGCATGAAAGCCGGCGTCGTCAACCGCGATGAGCGCGAGAGCGGCCTCCGCATGATTCTCAACTTCGGCCACACCATCGGCCACGCCATCGAGTCCACCACCCGCTACAAGGTCCTCCTGCACGGCGAAGCCGTAGGCTGGGGCATGATCGCCGCGCTGCACATCGCCTACACACGCAAAACAGTCACCGCCGCCCAGGCCGACCGCCTCGAAGACCTCATCTACCTCTACGGCCCGCTGCCACCCTTCAAAGTCAGCGCGCAAAAGCTGGTCACCGCAACAGGCGCGGACAAGAAAAATGTAGGCGGCGTCCGTCGCTTCGTCCTGCCCATCGGCATCGGCGACGCAGGCATAGCCGAAGACGTAACTGCCGAAGAACTCCTCGAAGCCGCAAAGTACATGCTCTCGCAGGCAGCTCCAGAAACAGACCAGGTGCAAAAGTAGTGGCCAACACCGGAGCCAAACCCGCAGGCGCAAAGAACGAAGCCGCAGCCGCCGAAGCCGTACAGGCGATGTTCAACTCCATCGCCCCGCGCTATGACCTGCTGAACCACGTCCTCTCCGCCAACATTGACCGCCTCTGGTGGAACCGCACCGCGCGCCGCTTTCGTCCCATCCTCACCCGCCCAGACGCCGCCATCCTCGACATCTGCTGCGGCACCGGCGACATGACCATGGCCCTGCTCAAGCACCGCCCTTTCGGAGCAAAGCCAATCGTCGCCGCTGATTTTGCTCATGAAATGCTTCGTCGCGGCGCAAAAAAGTTTGGGCCTTATATCGGACCTAATCCACCATCCAATAGTCCTTATAGGAGTACCTGGCTACTCGATGGTGGGCCTTATGCTTTGCCGCTAGAAGCCGACGCCCTCCACCTTCCTCTCCGCGACAACTCGCTCGATCTCATCGTCTCCGCCTTCGGCTTCCGCAACCTCGCCAACTACGACGCCGGCCTGCGCGAGTTCCACCGCGTCCTTAAACCCGGCGGCCAGCTAGGCATTCTCGACTTCAGCGAGCCCGGCGGCCTCCTCGGCAAGCTCTACGCCTTCTATTTCCGCCAAATCCTGCCGAAAATCGGCCAGGCCATCATGGGTCAGGCCGGCCCTTACCAATACCTCCCCGAATCCGTAGGCAACTTCCCCCCGCCGCCGCAAATGCTCGAAAAAATACGCGCCGCCGGATACACCGAATACAACTGGCAGCCCTACACCTTCGGCATCGCCGGCCTCTACACCGCCACGCGGTCCTCCGTACAGCTTTCGTAGTAGCCTGAATAGGCATGTCAGCGGCAGCCTCCAGTCTGGCCAACACCACCGCCCTCAAGCGGCGCGCCGCGCTCTACTCCGTAGGCGCAGCCACCGCCATGACCATCCTCAAGCTGGCCGCGGGCGTCTTCTCCGGCTCGCTCGGCATCCTGTCTGACGCAGCCCACTCCGCCCTCGACCTGGCCGGAGCCGCTCTCACCTTCTTTTCCGTCCGCGTAGCTGACAAGCCCGCCGACGAAGACCACACCTATGGCCATGGCAAAGTCGAAAACATCTCCGCCTTCTTTGAAGTCGGTCTCATGGCCATCTCCTGCGTGTGGATTATCTGGGAAGCGCTGGGCCGCATCGCGCACCACACCAGCGAGCTCCGCCACTCCATCTGGCCCGTCCTCGTCCTGCTCACGTCCATCGCTGTCGATTACTGGCGCTCCCGCCAACTCTACGCCGCCGCCAAGCAAACCGGCTCCCCCGCGCTCGAAACCGACGCCTTCCACTTCGCCTCCGACATCTGGTCCACCCTCGCCGTTCTCGCCGGCCTCCTGGCAAGCTGGCTCGGCGAATACCTAAAAATCCACTGGCTCCTCTACGCCGATCCCTTCGCCGCCATCGTCGTCTCGCTCATGATTCTGCGCATCACGCTCCACCTCGCGCATGAAACCATCGCAGCCCTCATCGACGAAATCCCCGCCGAAACCCGCCAGCGCGTCATCCATGCCGCCGCAGGCGTAGACGGCGTGCTCGCCGTCGAGCAGGCCCGCGTCCGCCGCTCCGGCGCAGCCTACTTCGCCGACCTGACACTCGCTCTCCCGCGCCGTTCCACCTTCGAGCACACCGGAGAAGTCGTCCGAGCCGCCACCGAAGCCATCACCCTCGCGCTTCCCGGCACCGACGTTGTCATCCACACCGTCCCCCGCGATCCCGCCGGAACGGAAAGCATCTTCGACCGCGTCCGCGCCGTCGCCGCCCGTAACAACGTCTCCGTCCACGAGCTAAGCGTCCAGTCGCACCATGGCCGCCTCCGCGTCGAGCAGCACGTCGAGCTCGATGAGCGCATGCCGCTCCTTGAAGCCCACCGCTTCGTCACCACGCTGGAAGAAGAAATCCTCCACGCCGTACCGGAAATCGATTCCGTCCTCACCCACATCGAGAGCGAGCCCGCCACCATCGAGCAGCCCGAAACCGTAGTGCAGGAAGACCAAAGCATCGAGCAAGCCCTCCGCACCGCCGCCTCTCAATTCCACGAAATCATCGACGTGCATGAAATCACCGTCATCCACGTAGGCGAGCACACCGACCTCACCTGCCACTGCACCCTCCCCGACAACCTTCGCATGGGCCAGGTCCACGAAATCATCACCGCCCTCGAAGACCGTCTCAAGTTGGAGTGCCCCGATCTCGGCCGCGTCACCATCCATCCCGAGCCCGCCACCGAAAACACAAAATAGAGGAATCCCCCCGTGATTGCACACAGCGAATGGAAGCACGACGACATCTTTGAAGCCACCAGCGAAAGCGGCAACACCATCACCTTCGACACCGGCGACCACACCCACGGCCCCAGCCCCGTTGAAGCCGTACTCATGGCCCTCTGCTCCTGTACCTCCGTTGATGTCGTCAGCGTCCTCCAGAAGAAGCGCCAGCCAATCACTGGCCTCCGCGTCAGCGCCACCGGCGACCGCGCCACGGACTACCCCAAAATCTTCACCCACATCCATCTCACCTACACCATCCGCGGCAAAGTCGAGCGCAAAGCCGCCGAAGACGCTGTCACACTCTCCAAAACCAAGTACTGCTCCGTCTCCCAAATGCTCGAAGGCAAGGCCAAAATCGATTACGAAGTCGTCCTGGAAGACGAAGGACCTGCAAAATAAGTACAGCCATGAGCCCAGAGATAGTCCGTCCTGTCGTAAACTTCTTCCGCATCGCCTCCGTCACGCTGCTCGTCGTGGCCGTAGGCCTCCTCGCGGCCATTACGACCATGCACTTCGCCATCCACGGAACGGAAGTGCAAGTACCCGCGCTTAAAGGCATGACCGTTGCTGACGCGCGCAGTCAGGCCGCTGGCCTTGGCCTCAATCTCGACGTAGATAATCGCTATTACTCCTCCGACGTGGCCGCCGGGCACATCCTCACCCAATCCCCCGCCGCCGGAGTCGTTGTCCGCCGCGAATGGCACGTCCGCGTAGCGGAAAGCCTCGGCGCACAGCATGTAGATGTACCCGACACCATCGGCATGGACGAGCGCCAGGCCGCCCTCAAGCTGCGCCTCGCGGGCCTAACCGTAGGCACAACCGCCCACCTGCCCTACGCCCGCCTTCCCGAAGGCACCGTCCTCGCGCAAGACCCGCCGGCCCACGCCCGCGGTATCGACGGCCCCAGCATCAACCTCCTCGTAGCCGCACCTCCCGACGCAACCGCAGACGGCTTCCTCATGCCCGACCTCAAAGGCCTCACCCTCGAAGCCGCGCAGGCACAGCTCGCACACGTAGGCCTCACCGCCGCCCCGCCGAGCTTCGTCGATATGGCCATTCCCCCCGTAGGCCCCGACGGCACAACCCCCAAACCACCCGTAACGCCCAACACCGTCATCCAGCAGCAACCCGCAGCCGGAGCCCGCGCCGACGCCAACACCCCCGTCAAGCTAACCATCGCCAGATAAATATCCCACAATAGTTGGATATCCCAGGTCCGTGTTTTCGGACCTGGGATACCATAAAAGCCGGCCTTAAGCTTCATAACAGGGCACAACTTCAGTCGTTCCGAAAATGACCAAAACGGTCTGAACTTCAGTTCCGCCACATAATATTTCCCGCCATGAAATCCCAAGCCACAAACCCGCGTCATCGCCTCACACACCAGCGTCTAATCAAATAGGAATGACAACAGAGTCACAGACAGAATCCAAACCCTCCCAGCCCGCCGGACTCTCCCACGCATGGCGCGCGCTTCGTCATAGAAATTTCCGCCTCTTCTTCGGCGGCCAGACCATCTCGCTCATCGGCACATGGATGACGCGCATCGCCACCTCGTGGCTGGTCTGGCGTCTCACCCACTCCCCATTGCTCCTCGGCACAGTAGGCTTCGTCGGCCAAATCCCCACCTTCCTGCTGGCCCCGCTCGCCGGCGTCATCGTAGACCGCATGGACCGCCGCAAAGTCCTCATCTGGACACAGGCACTCGCCATGATTCAGTCCCTGCTCATGGCCGTTCTCACCCTTACGCACGTCATCAACATCACCGAAGTCCTCCTCCTCAGCGCCTTTCAAGGCATCATTAACGCCTTCGACATGCCTGGCCGCCAATCCTTCATGATCCGCATGGTCGAGGACCGCAACGATCTCTCCAACGCCATCGCTATCAACTCCTCGATGGTCAACGTAGCCCGCCTCATCGGCCCATCCCTCGCAGGAATGCTTATCGCCGTCACCAATGAAGGCTGGTGCTTCCTCATCGACGGCCTCAGCTATATCGCCGTCATCGCCTCGTTGCTTATGATGCGCGTCAAGCACGAGCAGCTAGAAGGCCACACCTCCACCATGGTCGAACAGCTCAAGCAAGGCTGGGTCTACGTCTCCAACTCCGTTCCCATCCGCACCATCCTCATGCTCTTCGCGCTGTTAAGCCTCATGGGATGGCCCTTCATGGTCCTCATGCCCGTCTTCGCCGCCCAAGTCCTCAAAGGCGGCGCACACACCCAAGGCTTTCTCATGGGAGCAGTAGGAGTAGGCTCACTTGCCTCCGCTCTCGCGCTCGTAGTCCGCAAATCCGTACGCGGCCTCACCAAGGTCATTCCCATCGGCGCAGGCATCTTCGGCATCGGACTCATCGCCTTCGGCCTCTCGCATGTGCTCTGGCTCTCGCTGCTCATGATGCTCGTAACCGGCTTCGGCATGATGCAGGGACTCACATCCTCGAACACCATCCTGCAAACCCTCGTCGATGAAAAAATGCGTGGCCGCGTCATGAGCTACTACACCATAGCCTTCGTCGGCATGGCCCCCTTCGGCAGCCTTCTCGCCGGAACCCTCGCCCACGCCATCGGCGCACAGCACACCGTCATCGTCAGCGGCATCGCCTGCATCTGCGGAGGCCTCTGGTTCTGGCTCCGCCTCCCCAAAATCCGCAAAGAGATGCGCCCCATCTACGAAAAGCTAGGCATCATGCCCGCCCGCGCTGAAAGCTAATAACCAAGCGGGACGAAATAGACAAGAAGAACAAGCAGTAAAGGTAAGCCGTGGATTGATCCCGGCAATCAATCCACCGGAATCGGAGAAGGGGCTTCAGCCCCTGAGGTATGCTGTTCACGGGAGACCACATGGGCCTGCAAGAAGACCTCGAACAAATCACACGCCAAGAGCGCGAACTTATCCTGCCAAAACTCGACGCCGAAACCGCATGGCAGCTAGGCACCATCCTCCGTCAGTTCGCCCACGACCGCAGCCTCCCCATCGTCATCGACGTGCGCCGCATCAACCAGCCGCTCTTCTACGCCGCCATGGAAGGCACCAATCCCGATAACCCAGACTGGGTGCGCCGCAAAATCAACATTGTCGAGCGCTTCCACATCAGCTCCTACGCCGCCGGCATCAAGGAAAAAATCAGGGGTAAGTCGATGCTAGACGGCCAGGCCCTCCCACTCCGCGACTACGCCACCCACGGTGGAGCCTTCCCGCTCCGGGTAGCCAACGCAGGCATCATAGGCACAGCCACCGTCTCCGGCCTGCCCATGCGTGCCGACCACGAATTGGTAATCGAAGCCCTCTGCACCCTGCTCAACCGCGACTATGATTCATTAAAGCTGATATCCGAGTGAGCAAAGACATGAATTCTGAAGAAAAGCCAATGGTGAAGGTACGATTACAAGGCCCTAGTCCTGATGAGATTGAGACATTATGGGCCTTTCCAGTTGAGGGGCATCTATACAAATTGGACAACAATCCATTCTTTGCTTATGGGATTTCTTGCGAAGACATTATCGAAGCACAACCTGACGAAGATGGCTACTTGGAGTTCACACGTCTTATAAAGAAGTCGGGAAACCGCACTCTTCGCATTATTTTCAACGAATCCGGCGACCATCCACAGTCACAATCTGTGCTGACTACTCTTCGCTAATTTGCGATGCGATTATGAAGGAATACATTCAAAGCTAATCTCGATTAACGTGCCACCTAATGTGAACCTCACACATGTGACAGAGTACTTGACTCAAGAAACCATGTTGCAATGGGAATATGGTGACCCTACATACGAAGAAGTCACTAAAAGCAGTTGAATCATTCAGCGTCTTAATTCCCATGTAGAGGGTTAGCGTTTCTCCAACACCGCCACAAAGAACCCATCCGTCCCCAGCCCCCCCGGAAACAATCGCAAATACCCTTCCGCCGTAACGCACCGCGCAAGCTTTTCGGCACCCTCGACCGTCACAATCCCATCCGCACGCATCTGCTCAATCCGCGCCATCATCGAGCCAACCCGAACCCGCGGATGCTCTGCCAGCACAGCCTCGACAACCCGCTCATCCTCTTCCGGCTCCAGCGAACAAGTCGAATAAACCACCCGAGCCCCACTCTTCGCCGCCCTCAAAGCCGCAGCAAGAATCCCCCTCTGCCGCTCCGCTTGCCGTGCAAACTCATCCTGCGTCAACGTATGCCGAATCTCCGGATTCCGCGCCAGCGTCCCCGTCCCGCTGCAAGGCACGTCGGTCAACGCCAAATCAAACGCCTGCTCCTCAGCAATCAAAGCCGCATCCACCTCACGGCATTCCACCCGCGCACCAATCGGCGCAAGCCTCTTCCGCAACGCCCCCAACCGAGCCGCATTCACCTCGCAAGCAACCACCCGCGCCAACGGATTCCGCTCTGCCAGAATCAGCGTCTTCCCTCCCGGAGCAGCACAAGCATCCAGAATTAAGCTCCCGTTACCAGCAATCTCCGCCACCAACTGCGAGCCTTCATCCTGAATCCGCACGCGCCCTTCACGAAACGCCGCCGTCTGCGCAACATCACCAGCACGCACCACACGCGCAGCCGTCAAAATCCCACCCGGCTCCAGCAACACTCCATCCCGTGCAAGCTCCGCATCAGTCTCCGCATCCGCAACGCGAACATGCAGCCTCGGCTCCGCAACACCGTTCTCGCAAATTGCCTGTGCCAGATCCTCACCAAAGAAGCCAGTCCACCGCTGGACCATCCATGCGGGATAAGCCTCCCGCGCCTCCACAGAAACGCCGCCCGCAACGGCCAACCGCCGCAGCACAGCATTCACCATGCCGGAAGCAAACTTATGCCCCGCCTCCCGTGCCAGCTCCACGCTCTCATCAATCGCCGCATGCGCCGGCACGCGATCCAGCTTCAACAACTGAAACGCCCCCAGCCGCAGCGCAATCAGAACTTCCGCATCCAGCTTCGCATTCGGCCTCTTCAGCAGCGGACGAACCCTGGCATCGAGCGCCAACTGCCATCGCAGCACGCCCAGCACCAGCGTAGTAGCCAGATTTTTGTCCTGAGAAGAAAGCCGCGACACAGAACGCGCCCGCAGCAAATCATCCGAATGCCCGCGCCCGCGTTCCACATCCATCAGAATCGCAAACGCAGCTTTACGAGCGGCAGAAACCTTGGAATCAGCACGAGCCATGTGTTCAGCCTAACCGCAGCGCCGCATGCCCCGGCTGCAACCCACGCAGAAAATCCGCAGCCGCCACGCGCTTCTTGCCCTCAAGCTGCACTTCCAGCAGCTCCAGCCAAGTCCCCTGCGCACAAGCCACAAACAAGCGTCCGTCCTTCATGCGAACTTCACCAGCCTCTGCCGCATCCTGCAACTCCGCAGCCACACGCAGCCGATGCACAAGAAACTTCTTGCCCTCAAGCGAAGTAAACGCCCCCGGCCAAGGCTGAAAACCGCGCCAGCGATTCCACAACTCCGCAGCCGTCCGCGCCGCAAAATCCATCCGCCCATCTTCGCGCTGCAGAATCGGGGCCAGGGTTGCCAGCGAATGGTCCTGCACCTTCGGCGTGATCATTCCGGCTTCCAACCCGGCAAGAGTCTCCATCACCAACGGCGCCCCCTGCACGGCCAACACCTCAAACAAATCCGCCGCCGTCTGCTCCGGCGTAACCTCCAATGTCTGCTGCAAAAGAATCGGCCCCGTATCCAGCCCTTCCTCCAGCAGCATCGTCGTATTCCCCGTCACCGTCTCGCCCATCGCCACAGCCCACTGAATCGGCGCAGCCCCACGATACTTCGGCAACAGCGAAGCATGCAGATTGATGCATCCCAGCCGCGGCAGCGCCAGCATCCACGCCGGAATAATCCGCCCATACGCCACAACCACAATCGCGTCCGGCGTGATAGCCTCAAGCGCCGCACGAAACTCCAGGTTGTTCCGAATCTTTTCCGGCTGCGTAACCGGAATCCCCGCCGCCATCGCCCTCTGCTTCACCGGCGGCGCAACCATCTCCTGCGCACGCCCAACGGGCCTGTCCGGCTGCGTAACCGCCAGCGGAATCTCATGCCCCGCCGCAATCAACGCCTCAAGCGTAGGCACAGCAAACTGCGGCGTCCCACAAAAAACCAGCTTCATGCCTTATCCCTCAAATCCAAAGCCGACCACCGGGAGGCCCACAACAGCCGGGGCGGCGCGCTGAGCGCGCAGTTGCCCGAGCGGCCAGCTCACCAGGTCCCTTCGCGCTGGGCTTTGCGGATGCGGCGCAGAATCATGTCGCGCTTCAGCGCGCTCATGCGAAAGATAAACAGCACACCGTCCAGATGGTCAATCTCATGCTGAAAAGCCCGCGACAACAGCTCCTCGCCATCCATCTCAAACCACTTCCCATACTCATCCTGCGCGCGCACCTTCACCTTCGCGGCGCGCTGCACCTTCTCATGAATATCCGGAAAGCTCAGGCAGCCTTCTTCCTCATACAGCTTGCCCTCACGCTCAATCACTTCCGGATTGATGAGCACAATCTTCTGCTTCGGATCAGAGCCGCCGCTCAAATCAAGCACAGTAATGCGCTTCGACACAGCCACCTGCGGCGCGGCCAGCCCAATGCCCTTCGCCGCATACATCGTCTCAAACATGTCCGCGACAAACTTGCGCAGCTCATCATTGAACTCTGTAACAGGCTCGCCGGGCTGCTGCAGCACCGGATCAGGGTATTTCACGACTTTCAAAATCATTGTTTCTGTTCTTCCCACGGAGACCCTAAAATCTCCAAACTAAAACTTCCGAATCTGTTCGATGTACCCCTCGAAATTCCGCTTCATCTCCAGCGCCGAGTCGCCACCAAACTTCTGCTGCGCAAGGTTCGCAACCGTCATCGCAACCATCGCCTCTGCCGCCACGCCCGCCGCCGGAACCACACAAATATCGCTCCGTTCATAGCTAGCGCTCGTCGTCTCACGCGTATCAAACCGTACAGACTCCAGCGGTTTCCGCAGCGTAGAAATGGGCTTCAAATATCCACGAACAATAATGTCCTCGCCATTGGAAACACCGCCCTCCACACCGCCTGCATTATTCTGCTCGCGAGTAAACCGCGTAGGCCTCCCATTCGGCTCCGCAGCGTAGTGAATCGGGTCATGCACCTTCGAGCCAAAGCTCTCCGCCGCCGTAACGCCGCGGCCAATCTCCACAGCCTTCACCGCCTGCAGGCTCATCACGCTCCACGCCAACAGACCATCCAGCCGCTCATCCCAGTTCGCGTAAGTACCAAGCCCCGCCGGCACATTATGCACCACAACCTCAAAGACACCGCCCACCGTATCGCCCGTGCGCGAAGCCTCCGCAACCTCTTCCTTCATGCGCGCTTCGGTGTCGGCATCCACGCAGCTCAGCAGAACCTCGTCCTTCGCGGCCACAGCGGTAATCTCATTCCACTCCGCCGGACGCTCCAGTTCCACACGCCCCACGCGCGTCACATGGCTCAAAATCTCAATGCCAAGCTCCCGCAGCAACAACTTCGCAAACGCACCCGCCGCCACACGCGCCGTAGACTCACGCGCCGAAGCCCGCTCCAGCACATACCTTGCATCCGCAAAGTTGTACTTCAGCGCACCGGCCAAATCCGCATGCCCCGGTCGCGGAGAAGCCACCGCCTGGTGCTTCGCCGGATCGCCCGTCTCCACTGGAAGCTTCTCCTCCCAGTTCTTCCAGTCGCGATTGATAATCTCAATCGCCACCGGCGAGCCAATCGTCTTGCCATGCCTGACGCCCGAAAGAATGTGCGCCTTATCGGTTTCAATCTTCATACGGCCGCCGCGGCCAAAGCCCTGCTGCCGCCGCCAAAGCTCGCGATTGATAAAGTCGAGATCAACTGGAACGCCTGCAGGAAGCCCGGAAACGAGTGCAATCAGTGCCTCGCCGTGCGATTCCCCGGCGGTAGAGTAACGAATCATAGTTATTTCGATTGTAAATGGAACGAGCTATTTCGCTTAGGGATCACTTGATAAACCCGTCTTGAAAGAGCATGGCAGGTAGGTCCGAGCTTCAGCCCTGGCAATCAAACAGCCTTAAGGAGATTTGGGCTTTAGCCCCTGAGGCATGCTTTCATTTCGCCGCCCGCATCCGTCCCCCCGGCAAAAGCTCATAAATCCGCCCACGCCAGTGAATCCGGTTCGACCCATAACTAGCCGCCCAGAAAACAAACCCCATAAAATCCCGCACCGGATACAGCACCGCCAACCCAAACCAGCTAGGGTCCTCAACCACCAGCCGCCCCACCGGCACAGAAATCGCCAGCCGCGAAACCAGCGCCCACACAAGAGCCGCAACACCCCAGCCCCAATGCCCCAGCGCCCCAGCCGCAACCAGTCCCAACACCCCAAACGGCATAGCAAACGTCAACGCTGTACCAAAGTGTCCCTTGGGCCGCGAAAACCGCGTGGACTTCATCCATCGCACCTGGTGCAGCATCGACTGCCAAAAGCTCTCATGCAGAACAATGTGGTCAATCGTATGATGACTCAGCACCACCGTCTCGCCCTGCTTGTAAGCCTCATTCCCCAACACGAAATCGTCCGCGCAATAATCCGCCGTAACCGCAAACCCGCCCATCCTGAGAATCGTCTCTCGCCGAAACGCCATCGTAGGCCCCAGCGTAAACTGCATTCCCTCAAGATTCCGCGCCACCAGCACGCCCGCCGTCATCTCCACGGACATGCCCACAGCCTCCAGCCGCGCCCACACGCCACCCTCCGTCGCCACACCGCGATAAGGGCAAGTCACCCCGCCAACCTTAGCGTCCGCAAACGGTAGCGCCACAGCCCGCAGATAGTCCGGCGTAACCTGCACATCCGAGTCACTGATAACCAGAATCTCGTGTGCCGCCTCAGCCTCCATCCGCTCCATGGAGATGGCCTTGTCATTGATATAATCCGGCTGCCCGCCCGTAGAAAGAAACTTCACCGGCACACGCGGAAACCGCGCCGCGACCTTGCGCGCAACCGCCAACCCGGCATCCTCCGCCGAGCGCGCACAGAACAAAATCTCGTACTCCGGATAATCCTGCGTAAAGAATGTTTCGAGATGGCCTTCCAGCCCCGCCTCAGCGCCATGCAGCGGCTTCAACAAGCTGAGCGGCGGAGTAAACGCCTCACCCACAGCCAGCTCGCGAACCACCGCTCGCCGTTCCCGTAACCAGGAAGGCAAAGCCGCCAGCACCATGCCGGTAAAGACAGTCGAAGTAATCAGGCCAAAAACGGCGAGCACAAGCAAAACGTACAACATGCAGAATTCAGAATACCTTCGACAATCTAATTTTCCCGCTTGGAATTCGTCTTCATAATCACCACCGGCCGCTGCACCGCCGTCTTCCGTAGCGGCACAATCGCTCCCTGCGCCGTCGGTGCAGCCTGTTGAAACCGCGTCAGCATCTCCGAGCGCACATACTCGACGAAACTCTGCATCTGACGGTTCATCTCTTCCATCCGCTCGCGCATCTGCAAAATAATGGCAATCCCAGCTATATTGACGCCAAGATCCCGCGCCAGGTTGAGGATGAACTCCAGCCTTTCAATATCCTCATCCGTATACAGCCGCGTATTGCCCTCTGTACGCGAAGGCTTCAACAACCCTTCGCGCTCATAGAGCCGCAGCGTCTGCGGATGAATCCCATACATCTCGGCCACCGCCGAAATCATGTACGCGCCCTTCGATTTACGTTTTGCAGGCATGGCTCCTTCAATCCTCTACATCCGAAGTCAGTCGCATTTACAGCTTATCGAACAACTGCACGCGCGGGTCTTGATTATTCAGCTTCGCCAACTCGCGCATAATCTCGCGGCTGCGCTCATCCTGCAATTGCGGAATCACCACTTCAATCGTCACAATCTGGTCGCCGCGCTGGCCGTTTGCTGCCGCACTCTCCACACCACGCTCGCGCATCCGTAGCTTCTGCCCGCTCTGCGTACCCGGCGGAATCTTCAACTGAGCCCGCCCATCAATCGTCGGCACATCTACCTTCGACCCCAGCGAAGCCTCCGGCACCGTAACCGGCACCGTCAGGTGAATATCATCCCCCTGCCGCGTAAACACCGGATGCGTCCCCGTCCGCACAATCAGGTAAAGGTCGCCCGTAGCCCCGCCATTCAGCCCCGCATTGCCCTTGCCCTGCAGCCGAATCCGCTGTCCATCCCGCGTCCCCGGCTTAATACGAAACTCCACATTCTCCGCGCGGTCCACCAACCCCTCGCCGTGGCAAGTCGGGCAAGCATTCGACACACGCCCCGACCCATTGCACCGCGGGCACGGAATATTGAACTTCATCCGCCCGCCCATCTGCGTAACCTGCCCCGCCCCATTACACTCCGGGCAAGTCATCGGCCCACCCGTCGAAGCCTTCCCTTTACACGTAGGACAAACTTCCTGCCGATGCACCTGCAACCGCGCCTGTCCGCCGCGAATCGCCGTCCAGAAATCCACCGTCACCTGGTACTCAAGATCTGTCCCCGGCTGCGGCCCACGCGGACGTCCCGGCTGCTGCTGCCCTGAAAAAATCCCCGAAAAAATATCCTTGAAGCTCCCCCAGCCCCCCTGCTGCGCCGCTTGCGCACCAGCGCCGCCCTGGAAGCCCGAAAAATCAAACCCACCAAAGTCCACCGGAGGCTGTCCACCCATATTCTGCTGGCGCGCATACGCCTCCGCCTGCGCCGGGTCAATCTGGTCCGAGTAGAAGCCCAACTGGTCATAAATCTTCCGCTTCTTCTCATCGCTCAGAATGTCATTCGCCTCGGAAATCTCCTTGAACTTCTCCTCAGCCTTCTTATCGCCGGGGTTCACGTCCGGGTGATACTTCCGCGCCGCCTTGCGAAAGGCCTTGCGAATCTCCTCCGCCGTAGCCGTCTTCTTCACGCCAAGCGTGCCGTAATAGTCTTTTTGAGTCGTAGTCGCCATGAGCTGATTTTTCTCAATTCAAAACGCTGGTCATAGGCTGTACAACCAGCCTTCGCTTACCGTTTATGTCTTTCCTTCATCGACCGGCACTCAAGCAAGTTGAATGATTCCACAATACTACGCAGGGGTGGGCGATATAGCATCGCCCACCCCTGCTGTTTCACCCAAAGGGTGCGCCGCTAACGGCTATAGTCCTTACTTCTTCTCGTCCACGTCCACGTACTCCGCGTCGATGACGCCTTCATCCTTCTTCGCTTCAGCGGCAGGCTCACCCGCAGCAGCAGCCGCATCCGGAGCAGCACCAGCAGCAGCATTGGCCTTATAAAGCGCCTCCGCCAGCTTATGGCTCGCCGTCGTCAGCGTCTCATGCGCAGCCTTCAGCTCTTCCGCACTCGGAGTTCCCTCAAGCGTCTTCTTCGCGTCAGCCAGCGCAGCTTCGACTTCCGTCTTATCCGCATCCGCAACCTTGCCGCTCGAATCCTTGATGAGCTTCTCCACGCTGTACACCATCGAATCCAAGCCGTTGCGCGCCTCAATCTCCTCTCGCTTCGCCTTGTCCTCAGCCGCGTGCGCCTCGGCTTCCTTCGCCATCTGCTCCACTTCTTCCTTGCTCAAGCCCGAAGAAGAAGTAATCGTGATGCGCGTATCCTTGCCCGTCGCATTGTCCTTCGCCGTCACATTCAGAATGCCGTTCGCGTCAATATCGAACGTCACCTCAATCTGCGGCACACCGCGCGGCGCCGGAGGAATCCCCGCCAGCTTGAACTTGCCCAGCGTGCGGTTCTGCGCCGCCATCGGGCGCTCGCCCTGCAGCACGTGAACCTCTACTTCAGTCTGCGAATCCGCAGCCGTCGAGAACGTCTCCGACTTCTTCGTCGGAATCGTCGTATTGCGCGGAATCATTGGCGTCGCAACACCTCCCAGCGTCTCAATCGCCAGCGTCAGCGGAGTCACATCCAGCAGCAACAGGTCCTTGACTTCGCCAGCCAACACACCCGCCTGCACCGCAGCGCCCACGGCAACTACTTCATCCGGATTCACGCCGCGATGAGGCTCCTTGCCAAAGAGCTGCTTCACAATCTCCTGAATCTTCGGCATACGAGTCTGCCCGCCAACGAGCACAACCTCGTCAATCTGGGCCGTCGTAACACCGGCATCGCTCATCGCCTTCTTGCAAGGCTCCAAAGAGCGCTGCAACAGGTCATCCACCAGCGACTCCAGCTTCGCCCGCGTCAGCTTCCGAACCAGGTGCTTCGGTCCCGTCGCGTCCGCCGTAATAAACGGCAGGTTGACCTCAGTCTCCAGCGTCGTCGAAAGCTCAATCTTGGCCTTTTCCGCCGCGTCCTTCAGGCGCTGCAGAGCCATCTCGTTGCCCTTCGAGCCAAGGTCCAAACCTTCCTCAGCCTTGAACTCAGAGATGAGCCACTCCACAATGCGCTGGTCAAGGTTGTCGCCACCCAGGTGCGTATCACCATTGGTGGACTTCACCTCAATCACGCCCTCGCCCACTTCCAGGATCGAGATATCAAACGTACCGCCGCCAAAGTCATACACGGCAATCGTCTCGTCCTTCTTCTTGTCGAGGCCGTAAGCCAACGCAGCCGCCGTCGGCTCGTTCACAATACGCTTCACGTCAAGGCCGGCAATCTTGCCCGCATCCTTCGTCGCCTGCCGCTGCGCATCGTTAAAGTAGGCCGGAACCGTAATCACAGCCTCGCTGACCGTCTCGCCAAGATAAGCCTCGGCAGACTTCTTCAACTTCTGCAAAATCATCGCCGAAATCTCCGGCGGCGTATATTCCTTGCCCTGCGCCGAAACGGCCACATGGTCGCCCTGCTGCACAACCTTGTAGGGCACCATCTTCATCTCATCATTTACTTCGTTAAAGCGGCGACCCATAAACCGCTTGATGGAGAAAACCGTGTTCTCCGGGTTCGTAATCGCCTGGCGCTTGGCCACCTGCCCCACAAGCCGCTCGCCTGTCTTCGAAAACGCAACGATCGAAGGCGTAGTACGCGCACCCTCTTCATTCGGAATGACTTTCGGCTCGCCGCCCTCAAGGACAGCAACGCACGAGTTGGTCGTTCCAAGGTCAATTCCAATAATTTTTGCCATGTTTTGGCTCCCGCTGAGAAAGTACTAACGAAATATAAGATGCAAGATTGAGTCAATTAGTGTCAAGTTTTATTGATGAATTCAATGTAAACCCTACCCTCCCGGCAATGTTATGGCTGAAACGGGGGGGGAGCAGGGGCCTTCATGCCCCCGAAAATCACGAACGCATTGAAGAAGGGGGCTTTAGCCCAGGACATCCCCCCATGCCGGGTGCCCCAGGTCTTCATCTTTTGGAGACTTGAGATAACCAATACCGCCAGCCCCATTCAGGCAGAAAAAACAACCATGCCACCTGCGACCACCATCACACTCCCTCGGTCCGACTTGGAGTACAGTGTTGGACGTGTAGCTGCCATGAGCACAGAAGCTCTGAAACCCGGCCTGATGCGACACTCCCCGGCCCCCGGCGCAGCCAATCTGTCCCGCTACCCCCTCACCCAAGGCGTAAACCCCTGGCTGGTCACTGCCAGCGTCATGCTCCCCACCTTCATGGAGGTGCTGGACACCGCCATAGCTTCCGTAGCCCTCCCCTACATCGCCGGCTCCCTCTCAGCCTCCAACTCCGAAGCCACATGGGTCCTCACCAGCTACCTCGTCGCCAACGCCGTCATCCTCCCCGCATCCAACTGGTTCGGCCTCCGCTTCGGCCGCAAAAACTTCCTCCTCACCTGCGTCATCATCTTCACCGTAGCCAGCTTCTTCTGCGGAGCAGCCCCCTCCCTCGCCATCATCCTTCTCGCCCGCATCGTCCAGGGCGCCGGAGGCGGAGCGCTCCAGCCCCTCTCGCAATCTATCCTCCTCGAAAGCTTCCCTCTCGAAAAACGCTCGCAAGCCATGGCCGCCTACGCCCTCGGAATCGTAGTCGCCCCCGTCATCGGCCCCACCCTCGGCGGCTGGCTCACAGACACCTTCAGTTGGCGCTACGCCTTCTACATCAACATCCCCTTCGGCATCCTCGCCGTCTTCATGGTTAGCCGCTTCGTCCACGACCCGCCTTACATCCAGCACGCCAAAACCGGCCCCTTCGACAACATAGGCTTCGGCCTGCTCGCCCTCTGGACCGGCTGCCTCCAGGTAGTTCTCGACAAAGGTCAGGAAGACGATTGGTTCGGAGCCGTCTGGGTCCGCTGGGCCGTCGCCGGAATCGCCGTCGGACTCATCGGCTGGATATGGCGCTCGTGGGCCAACCCGCGCGGCCTCGTCAACCTGCACATCCTCCGCAATCGCAACTTCCGCACCGGCTGCCTGCTCATTGCCCTGCTGGGCATGTGCATCTACATCACCATCGCCATCCTGCCGCTCTACTACCAGGAAATCCTTGGCTACACCGCCTTCACCGCCGGCCTCGTCGTGGGCCCTCGCGGAATCGGCTCCTTCATCGGCTCGCCCATCATCGGCATCCTCGGCTCGCGCTTCGACAACCGCAAGCTCCTCACCCTCGGATTCCTCGGCTTCGGTGTCTGCTCGCTCTACTTCGGCATGGTGGACCTCAGCATCGGCCCCTACACCCTGCTCATCCCCATCCTCATCACCGGCTTCTCGCTCAGCTTCGTCTTCGTTCCGCTCGCCACGCTCACCACAGCCACGCTCACGCGGCAGGAGATGGGCAACGCCACCGGCCTCTTCAACATGCTCCGCAACATCGGCGGCTCCATCGGCATCGCCATGGCGTCTACAGCCTTAGTCCGCCGCGCCGCCTTCTACCAAAACGAAATCGGAGCCAACGTAGATCTCTCCGACCCTGTCCTGCAGCAAAAAACCGCCCAGGTGGGCGGTTTCCTAAGCCAGCATTTAGGGCACCCAGCAGGCCGCCCCGGCTCCATCGCATTCTTCTACAGCCTGCTGCAACAACAAGCAGCCCTGCGCTCCTACGTAGACGTCTTCCGCTGGACAGCCCTCTTAGCCTTCTTCTGCGCCGCCGCCGTATGGCTCTTCAAAAAACCGCCCAAAAACGCTAAAGCCCCTGAAGGTGTCCACTAAATCAGTGGCTCACACGCAGGTCAAGCACTGACTTCCGGATAGCAGCAATATCCGCTCCGGTCTTAGCATTGCACCGGAAGATGAGGACATATTGCCCAATCTGTGTCGCAATCGTCGAAGAAGGCTGACCATCCATCACATAATCCAGCTCGTTAAAGCGCACCCCGCGAACATTCTTTTCCGCCACTCGTGTAATACCTGACAGCATCGACCCGGGCCGCAAACTATTCGCCAGGCGGTCAATATACTCCGCACTGCTTTTCACACCCGCAGAGTGCGGAGTAACCACATTCAGCTTCTCCGCAACAATCCTCACGCCAAGCGGCTGGTTTCCCTGCCTCGCAGAAAAGAGCAGAAACGCGCTGGGGTTAGAGCCACCATCCGTAGAAGGTGAGCTATAAGGCTGAAGAATCGCAGGCCAGGCATAGCTAAAGTGGAAATAGCGATTCACATAAGTTTTGCCGGAAACATGCCCATCCGTGGGCGACTGCGCACCAGCCTTCCACGCAAAAAGAGCCAGCACAACAAGAGCAAAAGTTCCCAATTTTGACATTCTGATGGACCCCCTACAAAATTATCCAGTCACAATGCGAATTGGATATGTGCGCTGCCGCACTTGATAAACCGCCTACCCCAACGGCAAAAACCGCCGAGTCTTCTCGTCATACTGCTCAATCGTCCCGGTCAAAATATCGTAGTACCACCCAAACACCTGCAAAGTCCCCGCCTCCATCGCCCGCTTCACGCTGGGGTCCATCATCAGGTTCACCATCTGCGCCACCACATTCCCGCGAATGACAGCAGCCAGCTCCGCATTCTCGCCCTCTTCCGGCCTCTCTGGTTGTTTGAACTTCAGCGCCGCATCGATATGGTGCAGCCACCGCGCCACCATCGGCAGCTCATCCACATTCTTGTTGTAGAGAACCGCCTTCAGCGCCCCGCAATCCGAGTGCCCGCAGACAATCGCATACTTCACCTTCAAAATTTCCACGGCATACTCAATCGTCGCCGTAATCCCGTCCACATCCTTCGCCTCGGTCGGAACCACGTTCCCTGCATTCCGCGCCAGAAACAGCTCCCCCGGCCCCACATCCAGAATCAGGTTCGGCACCACGCGAGAGTCCGCGCAAGTAATAAACAGGTACTCCGGCGACTGCCCCTCCGCCAGCAAATGAAAATCCGCCCGGCAACTGGGAAAAACATCCGCATGAAATTTCTTATAGCCGTCGATCAACTTCTTCATGGCGCACCACTCTCGATATCGAAAATCCAACCAAGTCAGAATCAGCCTATCGTATGCCGTCGCAAACTATTGTGAATGGTATCGTTGGACCAAGCTTCACTCGAACGAGGAAACACACATGAAACTCCAAGCCACCCTTCTAGCCGCCGCCCTGGCACTGCCCTGTACGCTCTTCGCGCAAACCGTAGACACCATCTCCCCCGAGCTAAAAACCAAAATTGACCGCATCGCCCACGGCGTCATGGAACTCCACGGCGTACCATCCGCCTCCATCGCCGTCGTCGAGCACAACAAGCTCGTCTACACCCACGCCTACGGCCTCGCCCACATCAGCCCAGACAAGCCCGCCACACCCGAGATGCGCTACGCCATCGGCTCCATCTCTAAGCAGTTCACCGCCGCCGCCATCCTTCTCCTGCAGGAAGAAGGCAAGCTCAAGCTCGACGACCCCGTCGGCAAATACATCCCCGGCCTCACCCGCGGCGACGAAGTTACCATCCGCCAAATCCTCTCCCACACCTCCGGCTATCAGGACTACTGGCCCGAAGATTACTTAATGACGCCCATGATGAAGCCCGCGTCAGCCCAGTCCATCATCGACACCTGGGCCAAAAAGCCCCTCGACTTCGACCCCGGCACCCAGTGGCAGTACTCCAACACCAACTACGTAATCGCCGGCCTGATTATTGAAAAAGTCAGCGGCCAGAAAGTCTTCGAGTTCATCGGCCAGCACATCTTCCACCCGCTCGGCATGAAGAGCGGCTTTAACTACGACGAAGCCGGCCTCACCTCGACAGACGCATCCCCCTACATCCGCGCCGCCCTCGGCCCGCTCCGCCCCGCGCCGAAAGAAGGCGCAGGCTGGATGTTCGCCGCCGGCGAAATCGCCATGACGCCCCACGACCTCGCCCTCTGGAACGAATCCCTAATCTCGCAATCGCTCCTCAAGCCCGAGAGCTACAAGGAAATGTTCACCACCATCAAGCTCAAGGATGGTAAAGACACCCACTACGGCCTCGGCGTCTTCATCCGCGACTCGAACGGCCACCGCGTCATCGAGCACTCCGGCGAAGTCACCGGCTTCGTCGCCGAATCCATCGTCCTCCCCGACGACGGCGCATCCATCATCGTGCTCACCAACCACATGGCTTCTGGAGCCGGACAAATCGGCCAGCTAGTCTCGCGCCTCTTAGCCGGAATCAAACCCACCGAACCCGAAGCCCAGGCCCTCGCCATCTACCGCGGCCTGCAAAAGGGCGAAATCGACCGCACCCTCCTCGCCCCCAACCTCAACGACTACTTCAGCGCCCAAACCGTCAAGGACTTCCAAACCAGCCTCGCCCCCTTAGGCGAACCACTAACCTTCCAGCAGACCAGCGAATCTCTCCGCGGCGGCATGACCGAGCGCAGCTTCCGCATCACCTACCCCACCAAGCGCCTCTCAGTCTCCACCTACACCTACCCCGACGGCAAACTGGAGCAATACTTAATCAGCCCAGCCGACTAGCCACAAACCGACCAACGGGAGGACCACAAAAGCCGGGTGGCGCTGAAAGCGCAGTGAAAAGGTGCCCCCGGCACCCGCTCCACGCGCAGTGGGCCCGCCCGGCAGGACAAAACAGGTAAACTAAAAGCGTCCTATGTTTGAATCACTCACAGAAAAACTCCAGCGGGCCTTTAAGACCCTCCGTGGCCAGGGCACGCTCACCGAAGAAAACATCGCCGAAGCCCTGCGCGAAATCCGCGTGGCCCTGCTCGAAGCCGACGTAAACCTCAACGTCGTGAAAGACCTAATCGAGCACATCCGCGAAAAAGCCGTCGGCAGCGAAGTCATGACCGCCCTCTCGCCCAGCGAGCAGGTCATCAAAATCGTCCGTGACGAGCTCATCGCCATCCTCGGCAAAGACACCGCGCGCTTCAACTTCGCCCCGCAGCCGCCAACAGTCATCCTCATGGCCGGCCTGCAAGGCTCCGGTAAAACGACTACATCGGGCAAACTCGCCGCATGGCTCAAGAAGGGCGGACGCCGCCCCTTGCTCGTCTCGGTAGACGTCTACCGTCCCGCCGCCCGCGAACAGCTCAAAGTCGTCGCGCAATCCATCGACGCCAAAATCTACGAAGGCGACACCAAGGGCGAAGCCCCCGGCACCGCATTGGTAGAACGCCTCGCCACCGAAGCGAGACGCGAAGCCCGCAACTTCGGCTTCGACACGCTGATTGTCGATACCGCAGGCCGCCTCCACATCGACGAAGACCTGATGGCCGAAATGGAGAAGCTCAAAAAGCTCCTCAACCCGCAGGAAATCCTCTTCGTAGCCGACTCCATGACCGGCCAGGACGCCGTCAACTCCGCCGCCGACTTCCACAAGCGCCTCGGCCTGACCGGCGTCGTATTAACGAAAATGGACGGCGATGCAAGAGGCGGCGCAGCCCTCTCCATCCGCCACGTCACCGGCCAGCCCATCAAGTTCATCGGCGTAGGCGAAAAGCCCGACGCCTTCGAGCCCTTCCATCCCGACCGCATCGTAGGCCGCATCCTCGGCATGGGCGACATCCTCTCGCTCGTAGAAAAGGCCGAAGCCACCCTCGACAAAAAGAAGTCCGAAGAGTTCGCCAAGAAAGCCCTACTGGGTGACGGCTTCACGCTGGAAGACTTCCGCGACCAGCTCCGTCAAATCAAGAAGCTAGGCTCCATGGAAAGCATCCTCAAGATGCTCCCCTCCGTAGGCCCCTTCGCTGGGATGCAGCAAGCCGCGCAGCACGTAGACGAAAAACAATTCGTCCGCCTCGAAGCCATCATCAACTCGATGACGCCCATTGAGCGCCGCAACCACGAAATCATCTCCGGCTCCCGCCGCAAGCGCATCGCCGCCGGCAGCGGCACCAGCGTGCAGGACGTAAACAACCTCCTCCGCCAATACGCCCAGATGAGCAAGATGTTCAAGCAAATGGGCAAAGGCGGCTTAGGCAAAGCCATGATGCGCGGCGGCATGGGCGCCTTAGGAATGGGCCGCCAAAAATTCGGACGTTAGAATTTCTACTTAACTATCACGATGAAAGACAAACAATACGTACTAAGCGAAATTCGGAGGACTGCTGCTCTCAATGGCGGAAAACCTGTAGGTCAGAACAGATTTCGCAACGAGACAGGTATCGCACAGCATGAATGGCTTGGGGTGTATTGGGCACGATGGGGAGATGCTCTCAGTGAAGCTGGCTTCAGCCCACTTGAATGGGTACAACCATCTGACGAAGAGCAAATGCTAGCTGAGATAGCCGGGCTAGTTCGTAAATATGGACGATACCCAGCCAAAGCAGAGATTCTCATAGAAAAGCGCAGCAACCCAGCTATCCCAGCACCAAATGTTCTCCTACGAAGACTTGGCACAAAAATTGAAGTAATTGAGAAAGTACGCAAGTATTGTGACAAACGAGAAGAATATTCAGATGTATTAATGATTCTCTCCAATGAGCCCTCAACAGAGGCATTATTAGATGAGATTCCGACTAGGAAAGTGGTGGCTAAAAATTCGCAAGTCTCTGGCTACGTTTACCTTGTGAAATCTGGTAGTCGGTACAAAATTGGCTGGTCTGAAAATCATTGGAGACGAAAGAGCGAACTTCACAAACAGGCTCCAGAAGGTATCACCGAAATTCATACTATCGCTGCAATCGACGACCCTGCTGGCATCGAAAGATATTGGCATGAACGGTTCAAAGAGAAACGCCTTCATGGTGAATGGTTCGATCTTTCAGTCGAAGATATTAGCGCATTCAAGAAAAGAAAGTTCATGTAATCCATGACCACCACCAGCCTCCAAGACCAACTCGACGAAATCACCTCCAACACCCGGAGGCTGGTTCAACCCGACCGCCTGCGCATCAGCGAGCGCTCCGTCGAAGAGTTATTCACAACCGGCATAGAAGACCGCATCCTCTCCGTAGGCTCCCAAGCCCCCGAATTCACCCTGAAAGACGCGAATGGCAAACTAGTCCGCAGCAAAGACCTGCTAGCCATCGGCCCGCTCATCGTCAAGTTCTTCCGCGGCCGCTGGTGCAGCTACTGCTCAACAGAACTCGAAACCTGGCGCGACCTCTACGGCCGCATTCGCGAGCACGGCGCCGTCATGGTCGCCATCAGTCCGCAAACCAGCCGCCAGAGCGACTTCATGGCCGGCCAGCACGGCCTGCCCTTCCCACTGCTCCACGACCCCGGCAACCAGCTAGCAGCGCAATTCGGCTTGCGTTACACCGTCCCGCAGGAGATGCAGGACTACTACCGCTCCATCCTCGTCAATCTCCCCTTCATCAACGGCGACCAAAGCGGAACCCTCGCTCTCCCGGCCACCTACGTAATAGCGCCCTCTGGACGAGTAGTCCTTGCAGAAGCCCACGCCGACTTCCGAGTCCGCCCCGAGCCCGAAGAAGCCCTGGCCGCCGCCTTCGCCGCAAAATAAACCGCAATAAGCAGCCACAAAAAGGTAGACCGGGGATTCATCCCCGGTAATCAAAATCACAAAGGCAAATATCACTGTGAAGAGTATGGGCTTTAGCCCGTACATCCATACCCGCTAAATAGCACTGGGCTTCAGCCCCTGAGGCATGCCTTCAACACAACCAGCTTCACAAGGAAAGAACCCGCCGAGCCGTCTCCACCGAAACCCCGCGCAACAAAAACACCTTAGTCCGCCCCAGCTCCCCGGCCAAAATCTCCACACCAGACTTAGGCAAATCAAACTCCGCAGCCAGAAACTTAATCAGCGCCTCGTTAGCCCGCCCCTCAATCGGCGGAGCCTGCACGGCAATCTTCAACTGCGCCGCATCGCCCTCGCCGTACACGCCAACAACAGCGGTCTTCTTAGCCCCCGGCTGCGCCCGCACCGTCAGCGTAACGCCGTCTTTATTCTCGCGAATCAATCCGCAGGCCCCGTATAAGGTTCCCGCTTCCCAAACAGCGAAGTCCCAATCCGAATCCGCGTCGAGCCTTCCTGGATCGCCGTAGCAAAATCCCCGCTCATCCCCATCGAGAGCGTTCCAAAATGCAGCTTCGAATGTACCTTAGCCCACGTATCCCGCCACTCCGCCAGCGCCCGGAACGTATGCCGCGTAACATCCTCCGGCACGTCAAACGGAGCAATCGTCATCAACCCGCGCATATGCAAATGCGGCAAATCCGGAAGCCGCTCCAGCAGCTCCGCCATCTCCGCCGACTCCGGCTCCGCCCCATCCTTCGTCTCCTCCGGACTCAGCTTTACCTCAATCAGCACCGGCAGCCGCTTATGCAGCTTCCCCGCCGCATCATTCAACCGCTCCGCCAGCCGCAGCGAGTCCACCGAATCAACCGCGTCAAACAGCTCCGCTGCACGCAGTGCTTTATTCGACTGCAAATGCCCAATCAGATGCACCTGCACCGGCTCATCGGAAGCAGCCAGAGGACCCGTTTCGCGAACAGCCGCAAGCACCGGAGCCTTCCCCGCAAACTCCTGCACGCGGTTCTCGCCAAACAGCCTTAGCCCCAGCTTCTCCGCCTCAAGCATCGTCTCCGCGGGATAAGTCTTCGAGACCGCCATCAACTCAATTTCGCCGCGATGACGCCCCGCGCGCTTGCAAGCCGCGTGAATCGCTTCTTCCAGTTTTTCGAGATTTTCTTTCAACGACATACCGCTTCTTATTATCTATCGCGCAATACGGGAGCGCGCATCATTCAACCTGCCCGTAGCCGGAACATGGCTCACAGCCGCCCCCAACCCAAACCGCGGCATATTGGCATAAACAGATTCATACTGCCCCGCCGAAACCGTATAAGTCTCATGCCAGATTCCCACCTTGCCATTCGCCCCAACGCGCCGGTTAAACTCCGCCCACGCCGGCAAATGCTTCGCCTCGCGCGCATGCGCATAAGCATGCAAATGCTCAAAGCTCCGCCAATACTGCAGAACCCCAATCCCACGCCAATAAAGAAAAATCTGGGCATGCAGCATGCCCAGATCAGGATTTTTCTTTAACTCAGTAATCATCGGAGGCATAGCCGCCATAACGCGTGTCCAGCTAGGCACAGCCCAAAGATGATTCACACGCATGCCGATGAGGAACACAACAAACGACTCATCAGCCTGCGCGGTATAACGACCCGGGAAGACAGCCATGCAGCCTCCTTCTCGCTATGCTTCACTTCCATCGAGAGTCTGCATCAGCACGAATGGCGCGCAAAGCGCAGTCCGCCGTGCGCGCAGCACCTTAGTGTCCGTGCTCCTCCAGATACTTCTCCACTTCCAGCGCCGCCATGCACCCCGTACCCGCAGCCGTAATCGCCTGCCGATACCGCCGGTCCTGCACATCGCCCGAAGCAAACACACCCGGAACAATCTTCCCATTCAGCGTAGTGAAAACATTGTTCTGCGTAACAATGTAGCCATCTTCATCAAGGTCCATCTGCCCCTTGAATGCCTTCGCATTCGGCTCATGCCCAATGCCAAGAAACACTCCATCCAGCCGCAATATCTCGCTCTCGCCGGTGACAGAGTTCTTCAGCTTCACGCCCTTCACTTCCTTCTCATCCACGCCAAGAATCTCTTCAATCACCACATTCGTGCGCAGCTCAATCTGCGGATGCGCAATCGCGCGATCCAGCATAATCTTGCTCGCGCGGAAGCTGTCGCGCCGGTGCAGAATCGTCACCTTGCTCGCAAAGCGCGTCAAAAACAGCGCCTCTTCCATCGCCGAGTCACCGCCGCCAACCACCGCAATCTCAAGCCCGCGGAAGAAGAACCCGTCGCAGGTAGCGCAGCTCGAAACGCCATGCCCAATCAGCTTCTGCTCGCTCTCCAACCCAAGCCACCGCGCACTCGCGCCAGAAGCAATAATCAGCGTCCGCGTGCGAATCTCGCCCGCCGAAGTCGTCAGCTTGATCGGATGCGAAGACAAATCGGCGGCGACAAGGTGCGCAATCTGGAACTCCGCGCCAAACTTCTCCGCCTGCTTCTTCATGTTGGCAATCAGTTCCGGCCCCTGCACGCCTTCCGGCCAGCCGGGAAAGTTCTCCACCAGCGTAGTAATGGAAAGCTGCCCACCCGGTTCATGCCCTTCCAGAACCAACGGCTTAAGGCCGGCACGGCCTGTGTAGATGGCAGCAGTAAGCCCCGAGCAGCCGGAGCCAAGAATAACGGTATCGCGTATCTCGCTCATGAAAGTTTCCCAGTGTCGATTGTAGCCGTCCAAAACAGCGGGCCAAAACCGACGCACACTATAAGATGAGGTACATGGCGAATTTGACTCTTGTCTACGGCATGCGCCTTCTCCCCGAAGGCGAAGTAAAGCAAATCGAGGACGCAAAGCTCCAACTGGTCAACGGCAATGAGGCGCACGTAACCATGCACGTTCTCGAAGGCTCGCGCGAACAAATTGAAGCCCAGCTAAAGCAAAGCCTCGACGCATTCTTCGACTTCTACCCCGAAATTTGATTGGCAATTATCCCTCGAAGACAAGGAAGCAACCGGAGGGAGCAGGGGCCTTCAGGCCCCTGAAAAGCCAGCACAAACAAAAAGGGGCTTTAGCACCGGGTTTTCTCCTCGCTCTAAACTCCGCGTATTTGTTTTGTAGAGAAACTCGTCGATTAAATTCTTCTAATCTTCCCAACGTTAAAAAGGCCTCATCCTTGCTCCCCATGCGAGTACCCGGAGCACTCGCATGTCCCACCGCACCCGCATCTGCTTAGCACTCGCACTAGCCACCACAAGCCTCTACGCAGGCGGTCCCCGCTACATCGCCGGAAGCACCTACTTCCAATCAGCCGTCATGGGCCAACCGCTCCACTGGCCCAACGGACAGGTCAAGTACTACGTAGACCGAGGCGAACTAAGCCCCACCATCACCAACCAGCAAGCCACCGCGATGGTAGATGCCGCTGCGTCACTATGGAGCGCCATCCCCACCGCAGGAGTAACCCTGACCAACTCCGGCTCACTGGCCGAAGACGTAAGCGGCTCCAACATCGCCGCCGGCAATCAGAACTTCACCGCGCCATCCGACGTCACCCCGGAAGCAACCACCTTCCCCGTCGCCGTAATCTACGACACCGACGGCTCCATCCTCGACACCGTCAACGGCAACGGAGCCAGCGACCCCGACAGTTGCCAGACCACCGCCGTCACCGTCTGGCTCGACGCCTTCAACCCCGACGCCACCATCACCCACGCCGTAATGATTCTCAATGGCCGCTGCACCAACACAGAAGACCGCATGGCCATGATGCAATTCGCCCTCGAACGCGCCTGGGGACAGGTCCTCGGCCTCGGCTTCTCGCAGCTCTACCCCCACGCCGCCACAGACAACAACGTAGACCAAATGCAGGCATGGCCCATCATGCAGCCCATGATGGGCGTCTGCGGCCCCATCGGCGGAACCTGCATTCCCAACCCCGGCACCCTGCGCCTCGACGACATCGCCGCCCTCAACCGCCTCTATCCCATCACCGCATCCAACGCCGCCATCTTCCCCGGCAAAAAGCTCACCGCCGCCAACACCATCTCCCTCTCCGGCACCATCACCTTCAAAACCGGCATCGGAATGCAAGGCGTCAACGTACTCGCCACCCCACTCGACGCCAGCGGCAACCCCATGCCCCAGTACACCGTCAGCGCCGTCTCCGGAGCAGCCTTCCGCGGCAACCACGGCAGCAGCGTCACCGGCTGGAACGACGCCAACGGCATCCCGCTCTCGCAATGGGGTTCCACCGACACCACCCAGCAAGGCGCATTCGATCTGCGCTATATCCCCCTGCCACCCGGCGTAACCGCCGCACAATACCAGCTAACCTTTGAAGCTATGGACCCGCTCTACATCGACTCCAACATAGTCGGCCCCTACGTAGACGGCTCCCCCGACCCCTCCGGCACACTCTCCCCCGTCACAGTCAGCACCATGACCGCAGGCAGCGCACAAACAGTCACCGTCAAGGCAAACAACTCCGCCGCGGGAGGCTACGAAGACGCCATCTCCACCGAAAGCTCCCCCCGCCTCATGCCGCCCAGCGGCCTCTGGGCAGGCCGCCTCAGCGCCATCAGCCAGGCCGACTGGTTCAACTTCCCCGTCCGCGCCAACCGCCTCTTCACCGTCATCACTCAAGCCGTAAATGAAACCGGGGCCCCCAGCGCAGCCAAAGCCATGCCCGCCCTCGGCATCTGGGACGCGCTCGATGCCGTAGGCTCACCCGCCATCGGCACTGCTCCCGGCCTAAACGGAAACGCCACCGGAGAAACCTGGCTGCAAGTCACCGCCGAAGCCGACGACATCGTTCGCCTCGGCATCGCCGACACACGCGGCGACGGACGCCCCGACTACGCCTACAACGGCTGGGTTCTCTACGCCGACACCATCGCCCCCGCCAATCTCCCCGCCGGCGGCGGCCCCATCGTCATTGAAGGCATGGGCTTCCGTCCCTCCGACACGGTAAAAATCAACGGACGCCTCGCCCAAATCACCGGAATCTCCCCCAACGAGATAACCGCCATCGCCCCCGCATCTACCACCACCGGCTCCGTAGACGTGGAAGTAGACGACCTCCCGCAGTTCTACGCCGCAACCGTAATCTACGGAGGCATCAGCTACAACGCCGGCGGAACCGACTCCCTCAAGCTCGTATCCGCGCCCCAAAACACCGTCCCTATCGGAGTCCCCATCCCCTTCGCCGTCACAGCCCTCGACGGAAGCCTGACCCCAGCCGCTGGCGTCACCGTCAACTTCACCGTAACCAGCGGAACAGCCCTCCTGTCATGTGGAAAATCAAGTTGCCCCCTCACCACCGGCGGCGACGGAGCAGCCTCCCTCACAGTCACCGCCGCCGATAGCACAGCCTCCGTCGTAACCGCCACGCTGACCAACGGCGCGCAGTTGCAAGCCCACTTCTCCGGCGGAACCCCGCCAACCCTCGCCGCGCTAACGCCAACTCTCTCCCTCGCCGCCGGAGCCACCATCAACTGGCCCACGCAAGCCATCGTGTTGAACAACGGCCAGCCCATGAGCGGCCAGGCAGTAGCATGGCAAACCACCGCAGGCAGCGGAATCACCGCGCAGGACTCCGCAGCCGCCATCACCTCCGGAACCGGCATTGCCGCCAAAACACTCACCGCAGGCCCACTAACCGAAGGCGAAACCTCCACCGCAAAAGCCTGCCTCAACGGCACCTCGCAGTGCGTAAACTTCAACGCACTCGGAGCCCGCGCCGAGTACGCAACCGTAGCCGCCGTCTCCGGAACCTCGCAAACCCTGGCCGTAACCAGCACACCCAGCCAAATCGTCCTGCGAGTCTACGACATGGACGGCAACCCCATGGCCGGCGGAACCGTAACGCTCTTTCAATCCGTCTACGCCTGGGCCCCGCCCTGCCCCACCCACGGCGTCTGCGCACAAGCAGAGCTGCTAGCCACCCAAACCGCCACAGCAATCTCCGGCATCGACGGCTCCGTAACCTTCCCTCCCGCAGGAGTCCCCGGCGTAGCCGCCAACGTAGTAGGCATCGCCGTAACCGGAACCACATCCTCCGCCAAAATCGCACTGGAATTTCATCCCTAGAACAGAGCCCGAAGACTACCGGCGCATTGTCAAAATTCTTTCCAACATCGCACTGGCCACGCGCAAAGCCCTGCCATCGGTATCACTGGCCGGATTGTAAGAACCTATCCCAAATCCCAGTAGCGAACCATGTCCCAGGCCAGAAATGTGTCCAACCCCATCGAATAGTTCCTGCCTCGTAAGCCCGTCCTTGATGGACCATTGATTCGCAACTGCCTCAGTTGGATCAAGAACATCCAGGTCAACATGAAGATAGAAGCCCTCTGTTTCTTTTCGAACATCAGCTAACGCATCGGACAAACCACGAACATTGCGCACACGCACAACACCAGCGCGGTCCAACAGCTTCGATTCCTCCTCATCCACATCACGGGAACCGACAAGAACAACACGCCTTTCCGGCACGGGAGTAAAGCCGGGAATGGATGCGGCGAGCGGACGCCAGCATTGGCCCGTCAGGATTCCAATGCCCATGCCGTCAAGAAATCCGGATTGCGTCGTCTCCGGGGTATTGCCTTCTCCATGCGCATCAAACCAGACCACGCCAGTACGGGCCGCATCACATCCAGCAACCGCTCCCACGGCAATGCCGCAATTACCGGACAGCACTATTGGAAAACTACCGTCGTGGCGCGCAGCCTGAACATGTTGGGACACCAAACGGCACAGCGAAAAATACGACTGTATTTCCGTTGGATACTCCCCAGCCAGCATGATTTCTTTGCTTACAACTGGTATCCCAAGCCTGCGCAAAAGCGGCTCCAGGGCATTCTGAAGCAGATGCTCCGGGCCAAGCCCCATGCGTTCTCGCAGGCGGCCTGAATCGAATGGCACGGTAAGAATAGTTACACTCATAGGTGTGCAAAGTACCTTGGCGTTAAGTTCCCATCATAAATAGCGGTCCGCAATTTGTGACCGGAGAACGTCTGACTCCATCCAACCCACGGGAGAGAAAACGATTGAGCCAACGCAAGGAACCTCTTCAGCAGTCCGGCAAGCGCCTGCAGGTAGTCATCGTCGGCGCCGGTTTCGGCGGCATCAACGCCGCACAGGCCCTTGGCAAGCTGCCCGTTGACGTCACCGTCATCGACCGCCGCAACCACCACACCTTCCAGCCGCTGCTCTACCAGGTAGCGCTCGCCGTGCTCTCTCCCGGAGAAATCGCCCAGCCCATCCGCGGCATCCTCTCCCGCAACCAGAACACCCAGGTCCTCATGGACGAGGTCACCGGCATCGAAACCGCCAGTCAGGCCATCACCCTCGCTAGCGGCGACCGCATCACCTACGACTACCTCGTCCTCGCCACCGGAGCCACCCATTCCTACTTCGGCAAAGACGAGTGGGCCAAAGTCGCCCCCGGCCTCAAGTCCATCGAAGACGCCACAGAAATACGCCGCCGCATTTTGCTAGCCTTCGAGCTCGCCGAGCGCCAGATGCAGGAACACGGCTGGCACCCCCCGCTTAACTTCGTCGTCATCGGCGGCGGCCCCACTGGCGTCGAGCTGGCCGGAGCCATCGGCGACATCTCCCGCGAGTATCTCAAGCACGACTTCCGCCACATCGACCCCACCAAAAGCCGCGTCATCCTGCTCGACGGCGGCGAAAGCGTCCTCGGCACCTACCCGCCCGAGCTCTCCGCCCGCGCCGGCGAAGCCCTCGCCAGCCGCGGCGTAGAAGTCCGCACCCGCAACCGCGTCACCAACATCGGAGCCGGCTGGGTAGAAACCCAGAACGCCAAAGGCCTCGAGCGCATCCCCGCCGCCGTCATCCTCTGGGCCGCCGGCGTGCAAGCCTCGCCCCTCGGCAAACTCCTCGGAACCCCCACAGACCGACGCGGCTGCGTCGAAGTCGATAGCGAAATGAACCCGCCCAACCTCGACAGCGTCTTCGTCATCGGCGACCTCGCCCACTTCGAGCAGGACGGCAAGCAAATCCCCGGCGTTGCCCAACCCGCCATGCAAATGGGCCAGCACGTCGCAAAAATCATCAAGGCCGACCTCGAAGGCAAGCCCCGCACCGCCTTCCGTTACTTCGACAAGGGCGACATGGCCACCATCGGCCGCATGGCCGCCGTAGCCAACGTCAAATGGCCCTTCCACTCCAAGATGAGCGGCCTGCCCGCATGGATCGCCTGGCTCATCATCCACGTCTACTTCCTCATCGGCTTCCGCAACCGCCTCACCGTTCTGTGGTCCTGGGTCTGGAGTTATTTCACCTTCTCCAGCAGCGCCCGCCTCATCACCGGCGACACCCACCTCCCCGGCTGGGAAGAGCAAGTAGCCGCCGGAAAAACTCCAACACCCACCCCCAACGATTAGCGCGGTAGCGCGGGCGCCCCCGGTCCCTGGCATTTAGGGACCGGGGATCATCCCCATACCGCCAGTTCCTCCACCTCTAAGCACTGTCTGCCAAATCGGCGTTGCGGAGTTTTGAAAGGGCACGACTTCAGTCGTGCCGAAAAGCCTAATAAAAACCACCGGGCTTTAGCCTCCGAGGCACGCCTTCTCTCTCCCAATCACCACATCTCCATCCACCACCAACAACGCTTCTTCGATAACGAAACAAACAGGAATTCCATCCGGTAGACTAAAAGAGTCATGCTCGACATGGGATTTGTCCGGGGAAACCTGGAATTAGTGGAAGCAAAATTGCGCGCACGCGGCGCGGACCCGGCAGCTCTGCTCGGCGATTTCCATTCGCTCGACGTAAAGCGCCGTGAAGCCATCACCGAAGCCGAAAAGCTAAAAGCACGCCGCAATGAGCTTTCCCAGCAGGTAGGCCAGCTCAAGCGCCAGGGTCAGGATGCGACGGCGCTCATGGAAGAAACCCGCGCCCTCAAAGACAAGCTCGACGAGCTCGACAAGACCGCCGTCACGCTCGACGATGAAATGCGTCTCTCCCTGAGCCGCGTTCCCAACCTCACCCGCGACGAAGTCCCCACAGGCAAATCCGAAGACGACAACGTAACCGTCAAGACATGGGGCGAAAAGCGCACCTACGACTTCTCCCCCAAGCCGCACTGGGAACTAGGCGAAGCGCTAGGCATCCTCGATCAGGAACGCGCTGCCAAGCTCAGCGGAGCCCGCTTCTCCGTCTACTTTGGCCCCGGAGCCCGCCTCGAACGCGCCCTCGTCAGCTTCATGCTCGACCTGCACACCACCAAGCACGGCTACACGGAAGTCCTGCCGCCCTTCATGGTCAACAGCAAATCCCTCTTCGGCACCGGCCAGCTCCCCAAGTTCGCGGAAGACCTATTCCGTACCTCCGACGCCGACGCTGAAGCCGCCTCACGCGGCGAGTTCAAAGACGCCGACCACTGGCTCATCCCCACCGCGGAAGTCCCGGTAACCAACCTCTACCGCGACGAAATCCTCGACGAAGCCAAGCTCCCAATCTCCTATACCGCCTACACCCCCTGCTTCCGCGCCGAAGCCGGAGCGGCAGGCAAAGACACCCGCGGCATCATCCGCCAGCACCAGTTCCAAAAAGTCGAACTGGTAAAGTTCGTCAAGCCCGAAGACTCCGACGCCGAGCACGAAATCCTCACCCGCAACGCCGAAGCGATTCTCGAAGCTCTCGAACTCCCCTACCGCCGCGTCCTTCTCTGCACCGGCGACACCGGCTTTTCCTCCGCCAAGACCTTCGACCTGGAAGTCTGGCTCCCCGGTCAGAACGTCTACCGCGAAATCTCTTCGTGCTCCAACTTCGAGTCCTTTCAGGCCCGCCGCGCCAACATCCGCTACAAGGCGGCAGGCACCAAGGGCAAAAACGAATTCGTGCACACGCTCAACGGCAGCGGCCTCGCCATTGGCCGCACCTGGCTGGCAATCCTCGAAAACTATCAACAGGCAGACGGCTCGGTAGCGATTCCCACCGCCCTGCAGCCCTACATGGGCGGCCTAACCAAAATCGAAAAGCAGTAAACAATGAACATTCTCAAGAACTACTTCTACTGGACCTACAAACGCGGCACCTTCCACTACGACATCATGGTGACGCTCATCCTCGCCTTCATCTTCATCACCCCGCACCTCTGGGATTACGGCGACAAGCCCCCCGTCACCGGCGGCCCCATCGAGCCCATCCAGGTCCTCGGCGACGGCGGCAAAGGCCTGATTCTAACGGTCCCCGCCAGCGAAGTCTCGCAGCCCTCGGAAGTTACGGACTACACCATGCGCCGCGCCCTTAAAAAGGCCCTGCAGCCCGTCACTGGCGACGCCGTAACCATCGAGCGCTGGGAGCTTTCCCGCGACGCAAATGGCAACCCGCTCGCATGGAAAGTCTGGGCGCATAAGTAGATTCCAACTTTGCGTGAAATTTTCACGCTCCTTTGACATGCCCCTGGCGTCCAATTTAAGGAGAGCTATGCGCGTACGTACCCGACTTTTTCTTTCCTTTCTGCTGACTGCCCTCCTTGCGGCTCCCGTAGCCGCCAAGGCCGATGACCTGAACTCCGTCCTCGCCCGCCTGAACGCAGCAGCCAAGAAGTTCCATTCCTCTTCCGCCAGCTTTGTCTTCGACACGGAGATGACCGACCCCGTGTCGGACTCGGAAATCCTGAAAGGCGTCTCCTACTACGAGCGGAATGGCGGCTCGTTCAAAATGGCGGCGCACATTCACGAGCGCGGAGGACGCCCAATAACCAGCGCCTACAACTTCACCAATGGCGCGCTGCACTTCTACGACGGCTCGCAGGTACACACCTACCCGGCAGCCAAGTGGGAAAGCTACTTAATCCTCGGCTTTGGTGCCAGCGGCGACGACCTGACCGCAAAGTGGGATATCAAGTACATCAGCTCGCAAGTACTGGACGGCGTCAATGTAGCGCAGCTTGAGCTGGTAGCCAAAGACCCTGAAGTGCGCAAAACAATCACCAAGATCACGCTTTGGATTGACCCCGACCGCGGTGTCAGCCTCAAGCAGCGCTTCGACGAGCCCAACGCCTACCGCATCTGCACCTACACCGACATCAAGGTCAATACGTCGCTGCCCGGAAAAGCCTTCGAGCTGAAGTAATCATCGGAGGGAGCTGGGGCCTTCAGGCCCCTGAAAAATCAGCGCAAATAAAAAGGGGCTTTAGCCCCGGACCTCATCACCATACGCTGTGCCCCTGCCACTCAACCGCGCAATCGCAACCCCGCCCAGCACAAACACCATCGGAAAAAACTCCAGCGTATACCGGGCTTCTGGCGCTTCAATCGTCGCCAGAAGCCCGCACCGCAATACAAAGTAAAGTAGCATCCAAGGCCACAGCCGAGGCCGCAAACATAGCCCCACCACTCCCAGCAGCAGATACACCGCATTCAGCCCTGCATAAGCCCAGCTAAAGCTCGTCTCCGCATTGTGATGCGCATAAACCCACCAGTCCAGATCAATCGGCAGATTCTCCACCCGCGGCCTGAAAAGCATATCCAGCACCCGCCCTGCAGGCAGCCACACATAATACCGCAGCGGATTATCCGCAATCCTCTGGTCCGCCAGCCTCGCAAACCGCGCATCAATCTCCGCCGAAAAATCCTCGCCGTTGTCCTCATAAAGCTGCGCAATCGCAACCGTCTCCGTCCGCTGCGCCGCCGAATCAAACGCCCGCTCCGGCAGCTTGCTCACGTCAAACTCCCCATCCGGCGCGTTCCAGTAAATCTGGTTCGTAGAAACAAAATCCAGGCACCACGTCTTCATCCACCGCTGCCAACCCGGCCACGTAGGCTCACCGGGGTCTGTGGCATAACGCGGAGCCAGCGTCTGAACCACGTGAAAGACCCGCCAGTTCCGTGCCGTCCACACCGCGAAAGGAGCAGCCGCAATCACAACACAAACCACCGCCATCGCCACACGCTGCTTCGCCTCCCTGCGCCACAAACCCGCCAGCATCGGAACAGCAAACGCCACCCCCGCCAGCGCCCCATCCGGCCGCAGCAAAGCCGCAAAAGCAACCGCTAGCGTAAACCCCAGCGCCGCGCCCCACGTCTGCCTGTCCTGAAACCGAGCCACCGACCACAGCGCCGCCGCAATCACAAAGCAGGTCAACGCCTCCGTCAACGTAGCCACCGTATAAACCGCCGTAAAAGGGCAAAGGCAAGCCAGCCACAGCGTAGCCAGCCCCGCGCGCACACGCCAGTTTTCCGGGCTAATCCGCCATGCGGCGGCAGCAAGCATCGCGCAGCCCACAAGCTCGCAGACAACCTGCACCACCACCACCCAGAAGTAGTTCTCCATCCCGAAAACCTTGAAGCAAGCCACAAGAAAAAGCGGATAACCCGGCAGCCTAATCAGCGTCGAATGCAGAACGCCGCTGTTATCAGAAATGGCGTACCGCCCATGCAACAGGAGGTTCTTAGCCAGCCCGCCGTAGATGCGCGAATCTCCGCTGATTTCAAAAAACGTCCGCAGCATCCAGAGCCGCAGCGCCGCGCCCGCAACCAGCGCCATCACAGCGGAGATCACCGCGCCGGTTTTCATGCGGCCAAAGCGTGTTTTAACAACTGGTTGCGCGGGTTGACTCCGGTAGGCGGCTTCCATACGATTCGTACTGTACTGTATAGCTTAGAACCTCAAGACAGGTTTTCCCGGCACAATCGGAAACAGGCCTACCCACAATGCCAGAGAAGCAGATTTTCTACGACCCCCAACGCAAGCGCTGGAAGCGGTTGCGCCGCATTCTGGACGCCGTCGCTGTCATCGTCACCCTCGTCGTCGCCGGAGTGATCTTCAACACCCTGCGCGGTCAGCCTCTGCCCGAGCTCCTGCTCCCCATTCCCCGGCATAACTACAAGGCGCTCAACGACCGCACGCCTCTGCTCAAGACGGCCCGCACCGCACCGGCCCGTCGCAAAGGCACAGGCCGCCCCTCAGATATTCCCCTCAACACCGGCGAAGGAATCCGCGCCGCCTACTACGTCCCCGACGACGCCACCAGCTTTTCTTCCTTCAAAGCGCACGTCCATCAGATTGACCTGCTCTTCCCCGAGTGGCTGCACGTCAACGCGCCCGACCCCTCGCTGCTCTCCATCGACACCGACTATCACGAGTACCACATCATCGACGGCAACACTGTCCATGACCCCGATGACGCCAACAAGATCAAGCGCGTCATTCAGGAAACCCATGAAGACACCGAAGTCTTCCCCCACCTCACCAACTACAACCCCAGCGTAGGCAACTTCGACCCCGCAATCGCCACCCTGCTCGCCGATGCAGGCAAGCGCGCCGCCCTGCGCCAGCAGCTCATGCGCTTCTTCGCGGCCATGCCCGCCTACCACGGCCTCTCGCTCGATTTCGAGAACCTCCCCGACGCCTCGCTGCCCAACTACATGGCGCTCGTCCGTGAGCTCTACGCGGACTTCGCCCCTCGCGGACTCAAGCTCTACATCAACGTCCCCGTCAGCCTCGACGACGTCTACTTCAAAGAGCTGGCCACCAGCACAGACGGCATCATCCTCATGAACTACGACCTCCACGAGGTCGAAAGCGATCCCGGCCCCATCGCGCCGCAGGAGTGGTTCCTCAACAACCTGCGCCACGTGCTCAAGCTCGTGCCCAAGCAAAAGCTCATCTGCGCCATCGGCAACTACGGTTACGACTGGGCCATGTCCATCCCGCCCACACCGGCAAAACCCAGGCACGGCAAACAGCCCAAGCCCGTCGCCCCAAAAGTTCTCAATACTGAAGACCTCACCGTCTCCGAAGTCTGGCAGCGCGCCTCCGATGCCGACGCCGACCTCAATCTCGATTACGACACGCTCAACCCCCACTTCGAGTACATCGATGAAGACGACAACCAGCGCCACGTAGTCTGGTTCCTCGACTCCGTAACCGTCCTCAACGAGCTCCGCGGAGCACGACAGCTAGGTCTGCAAACCTTCGCCCTCTGGCGGCTAGGGGAAGAAGATAGCTCCCTATGGAACGTGTGGGACAAGCCAAGCAGCCCCGACGCCCTGCACGCCCTCAACGCTGTAGACCCCGGCCATGACCTCGACGACGAAGGCGAAGGCGACATCATCCGCGTAACCGGCTTGCCCAAAACCGGCAAACGAACCGTCGAAATCGACACCGACGAGCCCGACCCGCGCAAAAAGCTCATCATCGATGAGCACATGGACGTCTACCCAAGCCTCTACACAATCCAGCAGTACGGCTACAAGCCCAACCAGGTCGCCATCTCCTTCGATGACGGCCCCGACGCCAAGTGGACGCCCAAGATTCTCGACATTCTCAAGCAGAAGAACGTCCACGCCACCTTCATGATGATTGGCGAAGAGGCTCAGCAAAACATGAGCCTCATGCAGCGCGTCGCCAAAGAAGGCCATGAAATCGGCAACCACACCTTCACCCATCCCGACATCAGCGAAATCTCGCCGCGCCAGCTAGACCTGGAGCTCAAGCTGACCAACCGCCTCTTCGCGGCCAAGCTAGGCGTGCAGCCGCTCTACTTCCGTCCGCCTTATGACATCGATGAAGAGCCCGACACCGACGACCAGGCCCGGCCCGTCGTGCAGATTCAACAGATGGGCCTCATCGTAGTCGGCAATAAAATCGACACCAACGATTGGGACGAGCGCGTTCGCAAAACTCCCACCAGCATTGCCAACTCCGTACTCGACCAGCTCGCCCACATGAAGGCCAAGCCGCAGACCCGCGGCTCCGTCATCCTCATGCACGACGGCGGCGGCGACCGCTCCGCAACCATCGCCGCACTGCCCGTGCTGATTGACACCCTCCGCGCCCACGGCTATCAGATAGTGCCCGTCTCCTCGCTCATGGGCAAAACCACCGCCGACGTAATGCCCCGCCTCACCTTCTGGCAGCGCGTAGCAACACTACCCGACCTCGCCGCCTTCACCATGCTCTCGGCGATTACCAACTTCATCGTCATGGTCTTCTTCGTAGGCGACATCCTCATGAGCGCCCGCCTGATTCTCGTAGGCCTCTTCGCACTCATCGACCGTCTCCGTCGCCCGCATAAGGAGGCAACCGCCAGCTTCAACCCACGCGTAGCCGTACTCATTCCTTCCTATAACGAAGAGAAAGTAATCGTCCGCACCATCCGTTCCGTTCTCAACTCCGACTACGCCAACCTCCGCGTCATTGTCATCGACGACGGCTCCAAGGACCGCACCGCCGAAGTAGCCCGCCAGGCCTACGCAACAGAAATCACCGCAGGCCGCGTAACCGTGCTCGAAAAGGAAAACGGCGGCAAGGCAGCAGCGCTCAACTACGCCCTCGAACACGTAGATGAGCTCTACTACGTAGGCATCGACGCCGACACCGTCATCGCCGCCGACGCCATCTCCAAGCTCATCCCCCACTTTGAGGACAAGGGCATCGGAGCCGTCGCCGGCAACGCCAAAGTCGGCAACCGAGTCAATCTCTGGACCCGTTGGCAAGCCCTCGAATACATCACCAGCCAGAACTTCGAGCGCCGCGCCCTCGACCTCTTCCATGTAGTCACCGTAGTCCCCGGCGCAATCGGCGCATGGTGCACAGAGGCCGTAAAAAAAGCTGGCGGCTACCCCATCAACACCGTCGCCGAAGACGCCGACCTCACCATGAGCCTCCTCGAACAAGGCCTCAAGGTCGTCTACGAAGACCGCTCCCTCGCCTTCACCGAAGCCCCCATCGACGCAAAGGGCCTCATGCGCCAGCGCTTCCGCTGGTCCTTCGGAACCCTGCAGGCCGTTTGGAAGCACCGCGCCGCATTCACCAGGAACAAGGCAATGGGCTTCTTCGCGCTGCCCAACATCCTCGTCTTCCAGATGCTGCTCCCGCTGGTCTCACCCTTCATTGACCTGATGTTCGTCTACGGTGTCATCCACTACTTCATCGACCGTCACTACCACCCCGGAGCCACGTCTTCCGCCAGCTTCATGAAGCTCGTAACCTACTTCATGGCCTTCATGCTGATTGACTTCGTAACCTCCGCCGTAGCCTTCAGCCTCGAACGCCGCCACCCCGCCAACAAGGGCGACGGCTGGCTTCTCTTCCACATCTGGCTCCAGCGCTTCAGCTACCGCCAGCTCTTCTCCGTAGTGCTCTTCAAAACCATCCGCCGCGCCATCGACGGCAAACCCTTCAACTGGGACAAACTCGAACGCACCGCCAAAATGAGCAAACAAACCGAAGCCCTCACCGAAACGCGCTAATCAAAAAGCGCCGGAGCCTTACTCTCCGGCGCTTCTCAAAAACTTCCTTAAGCTCGGCACATCTGCACTGCCCACGTCATCAATCTTCCATCCATCCGGCATCTCCATCAGCGTCAACCGAACAACCACCACCTTCGGCTCCGGAAATCGCAGCTTCACCGTAGCAATCACCAGGTGGCCATTCCCGACATGCACTGCAATCGACTCCACGCGCATCCCACCCGGATCCTGGCACGAGCAAATCGGATCGAAATCCAGCTTGCCCACCTCTCCCTTCGGTGTCGTATCAATATCGTGCTGAATCAACCGCAGCAGCGAGGGCGAAAGCTCAGCACGTCTTTTCTGCCCGAGCAAATACGTATCCGAGTCATCTGCGGAACTGTACCGCGCATACACCGCCCGTACAAAATCGCGCGCGCCATCCACATTACGCGGAGATTCTCCAGCCATACCAAGTAACATCACCAGCGAAAGCATGGAACCCACAATAGCAGAGCCCAAGAACACAACCACAAAAGGAAACGGCGAATGAGCCTCAAACTCATCCGCCGTTTTCCTTTGCACTCAATCAGTCCTCAGTGATGATGCCCGCCGCCAAAGTGCCCACCACCGCCGCCGTGGCCACCACCAAAATGCCCGCCACCGCCGCCGCCAAAGTGCTCCTTAGGCGCCTTGAACGATTGCATCTTCGGCATCTTGGGCTCTTTAAATCCGCCGCCAAAGCCACCCATCTTAGGCTCGCTGAACTTGGGAGCCTTGTACGACCCGCCGCCAAAGAACCCGCCGCGCTCCTGGTGAAAATTCTGCCCCCCACCAAAAGCCATCGAGCTCTGCCGCCCAAAGCCGCCCTCATTCCCGCGGAACCCGTTCATCGAACTCTGATAAGTCTGCCGCGAAGGCTGCATTGCATTCATCCCGCCGCCAAACCCGCCACGCGAATAATCCTGCCGCGCCGGCGTAGGAAGCGCCCGGTTCGCAAACCCATTCCCATACTGCCCGCGGAACTGTTCCATCCCCCGGCCCATATCACGATTCCCCGCAAACTGCTGCCCGCCGTTATAAACCGGCCGGCCCCCCACCGGCTGCGAACGATTAAAGCCCGTCTGCATCCGCCCGCCAAAATTGTTGCCGCCAAAGCGATTCTCGCCAAACCGCTGCCCGCCATGCACAGCAATCGCCTCGTGGTTATACCCGCCATTCCGGAACCCGCCGCCAAAGCGGTTCCCCGCATAAGCCGTCCGCGCATAATACCGCGGCCCGCCATGCGGCAACCCCCAGTCGCGCACCGACCGGCTCGCCGTGTAGTAGTCGTTGTGGTGGAAAGTCAGCGCATTAAACAGCCAGTCCAGCCCCCACGAAATCAGCCCAAACGGAGTGCGATTAAACGCCCCCAGCGCAAAGCTCGCCAGAAACTGCAGCGGACCACCGCCGCCACCAAACCCCGAGCCAATCCCGTTCCCGCCAAACCCGCCCATAAACGCATTCGCCAGCGTGCTCAAAATGCCCGTAAATGAGAACCCCGGATAAGGCTGCACCGGATCGCCATAAGCCGTCCAAGGGTTATACGTCGGCACATACATCATGTCCGGCGTCGGCGGAGCCAGCGAGATGTACCCCGCATTCTGCATCACCTGCATCTGCGGCGTATTCACCAGCGTGCCCGCCTGCTGCGCCCGCATGCGCATCACCTGCACCGTCTGCAAAACATCCTGCGGCTGGTTGTAATACGCATTCCCCAGCACCGTAGTCCACTGCAAATTCCCTGCCAGCATATCCAGCACCTGCGGATAAGCCGTCAGCGCCTTCACGCTCGGGTCCCACGCCGTCTGCCCGCTCGCCGCCGCGGCCATCGCATTCGGATCAGCCATGCCCATCTGGTGCACCATTTGGTCCGCCGAAGCAATCTGCGCCGGATAAGTAGCACCAGCAAGAATCTGCGCCACCAGCGCGTCGGGATAAAGCGCAATCGGAGCCACCAACTGCTCAAGCTGCCCAGGGTCCATAGCTGCCTGTGCTGCCATCGGAGCAGCCACCGCACCCTGCGGCGCATAATTCAACTGCTGCTGTTCCGGCCCATACCCCTGCTGCGCATAGCCATAATAAGGCTGCTGCTGCGCATACTGTGGTTGTTGAGCATACTGAGGCTGCTGTTGGGGATACTGCTGCTGAGGATACTGAGGCTGCGCATAGCCGCCATAGCCGGGGTCCGGCGCGCCATACTGCGCAACCGCATGATTTGTTGCAAGGAGAACCAGGGCAACTGCAAGCAGACCAGCAAACACGCTCTTCTTGGTGGATGGGAATTTCACTGCTTTCCTCCAGGCAGGGCGGCATGCCGCTCACTGCCCCTGACCCGCCCACACAGCGCGAAGAGCCAGGTCTAGTACTGAAAGGGGGTCTGTCTTTAGGCCCGTAAACCCTCGCGTCCCCCATCCGTCTGCCGGCAAACCTGCCACGCAAACTGGCGCGATATCTGTCCAAACCCATCCCCCGCTGATTTGTTTCGTTTTCACCACACATTTGCGGGAAATTCAGTTTCCCAGCGCGAATTATTGGGAAGGGTACGGGCTTTAGCCCCTGAGGGCTACTTTTTCTACCAATCTCCACCTCGTTCCGGCACACAAAAAACTATAATTCTCTCGATAATCCAATAGAGAAATAATTTACCTTACACAACCCATCCTCCATAGGAGCTACAATCAATCTCGTCATGGCAACAATTACTCTTCCGACCGCAATTCAGCCGCGTTCTCCGCAAGGAGACTTCCGCAATGAGCCTTTCACCGACTTCAAAGCCCCGGGGAACGCCCGTTCCATGCGTGCCGCTCTCGACCAGGTGGCACACCAGCTTGGGCGCGAATACGACCTCGTAATCGGCGGTCAGCGCCTGCGGACAGAAGGCAAAATCACCTCGGAAAACCCCGCCAAGCCCGCGGAAACCGTCGGCATCCACCAGAAAGCAGGCGCCGAGCACGCCGAGCGCGCAATGACCGCCGCCCTCGCCGCCTATGAAAGCTGGAGCCGCACCCCGGTAGAAACCCGCGCCTCCCTGCTTCTCGCCGCCGCGGAAATCATCCGCCAGCGCCACTTCGAGTTCTGCGCATGGCTCACCTATGAAGTAGGCAAAAACTGGGCCGAAGCCGACGCCGACGTAGGCGAAACCATCGACTTCCTCGAGTTCTACGCCCGCGAAGCCCTCCGCCTCGCCCAGGCCACCACGCCCATCCAGTACCCCGGCGAGAACAATCAGCTCCTCTACATCCCCCTCGGCGTCGGCGCAGTCATCCCCCCGTGGAACTTCCCCTTCGCCATCATGGCCGGCATGACCGCTGCCTCCATCGTCGCCGGCAACACCGTCATCCTCAAGCCGTCCAGCGATTCCCCAACCATCGCCGCCAAGTTCTTTGACGTTCTCGAAGAAGCCGGCCTCCCCGCAGGCGTGGTGAACTTCTGCCCCGGCTCCGGCGCAACCTTCGGCAACGCCATCGTCGAGCACCCCAAGACCCGCTTCATCGCCTTCACCGGCTCCAAAGCCGTAGGCCTCGACATCCACGAGCGCGCCGCCAAAACCCAAAAGGGCCAAATCTGGATCAAGCGCACCATCCTCGAAATGGGCGGCAAGGACTCCATCCTCGTCTGCGCCGACGCCGATGTAGATGCAGCCGTAGACGGCGTCGTAGCCTCAGCCTTCGGCTTCAGCGGCCAGAAGTGCTCCGCCTGCTCCCGCGCCATCATTGAAGCCCCCATCTACGACACCTTCGTAGAAAAGGTCCGCGAAAAGGTAGCCCAGCTAACCGTCGGCAACCCCGTAGAAAACCCTAACCTCGGCCCCGTAGTCAACAAGGCCGCTCACGACTCCATCCTCGGCTACATCGAGCAGGGCAAAAAAGAAGGCATGCTGGTTGCAGGCGGCCACGCCGTCAACACGCCGGATGGCGGCTACCTCCTCGAACCCACTGTCTTCGCCGACATCGCCCCCGACGCAGTCCTCTCACAGGAAGAAATCTTCGGACCAGTTCTGGCGCTCATCAAGGCAAACGACTTTGAAGACGGCCTGAAAATCGCCAACAACACCGAGTACGGCCTGACAGGCGCAATCTACACCACGGACCGCACCAAGCTCGACATCGCCCGCCGCGAGTTCCACGTCGGCAACCTCTACTTCAACCGCAAATGCACCGGCGCAATGGTCGGCGCGCACCCCTTCGGCGGCTTCAACATGAGCGGCACCGACTCCAAAGCCGGCGGCCCGGACTACCTCTACCTCTTCACCCAGGCCAAATCCGTAGCCGAACGCCTCTAAAAGAAAGGGCCGTAACAATACGGCCCACCAATCACAAACGTAGCTTTTAGATCTGCACACACACAAAGTCCCGTGCCCCATTCTTGCGACTTTTCCCTGTCGCAAGGGTGGGATACGCATACCGCCAGTTCCCCCCCCACATCTAAGCTCTCCCACAAACAACGTAGTGCCCTGGTTTTCCCACAAAAGAAGGCAGTGTCATCCTGAACGAAGCGCATTGGGGCCCCGCGAACGGTTTCATCGTTCGTGGGGTAGTCGGAGTGAAGGATCTGCGGTTGCCTTTCGCTGCCTTCCACACAACCCCAATCCCCGACCACCGGGAGGGTCACAAAAGTCTTGTGGCGCGCCAAGCGCGCAGCCGCTGCATGCAATGCAAAATAAATCCCAAATCTGTGGATAACTCTTGCGCTCAATTAACCCCTTTTGTGCCACACTAAAAATCAAGCAGAAAAACGGCCCGATTCCTTTGGAATCGGGCCGTTCATCATTCCGCCCCAAAAAAGTTTTTTTTGCGACATTTTTTCTGAAAAGTAACCACTTTTCGCCAACCTATTAACGAATAGGTAAATAGGCAAAACCAACCATATAGCTTTATATTTCAACTCCTTACAAAAACGACCGCTGCATTAATGCAAATCGACACAAAAGGTAGGTACACACCCCCGGCACCCCGTACCCTGCCTCTCAAACCAGCCGCGCCCCTGCCATCTTCTCCAGCACCCGCACCGGAGCCGACTCCGGCACCACCATCGCCGCCGGATCAATCAGGAACGTCTGCTCCAGCGCATACTGCCCCGCCAGCACCGCATGGGGAACCGTCTCGGTATAAACCATCCAGCTCGCCCCCGGCGCAAACTGAAACTCCTCCCGCAGAGATTTCTCCTGAAACGCCGCATCTTCCTTCATCGTGTTGTGAAGCTGCATCATGAACTCGTCATAAGGCGTCCGCTTCACCTGCGGAACCAGCTTGCCCAGCCCAAGCCCCTTTGCAATCCCCTTGCCTGCCGAAGACAGCGCATTATCCGGCTGCGGAACCGGCAGCTTACCCGGCACAAACTCCCCAATCACCCCGGCAAACGGCTCGCCCGTAACCCAGTCGCGAGTCCGCGTCGGGTGAATGTTGTGAAAGAACCGCAGAATCCGCCAGCCCTTCGTAGGCCGCGTCGGAAAGGCATCCGTATGCAGCAAATCATTCCGCCGCCGCACACTCAAGTCGCGCCCCTGCTCCTCAATCGGCCGGTAGCTCGCATAATCCAGCGTCCACCGCTTCTCATACGGCGCAAGAAACTTCGTCAGGAACCCCTCAACGCTCGCCGAATACCGCCGCATAATCGCATGCAGCTCACGCACGGCCTCCGGCGGAGAAGTCTTCTCATCCACGCCCGTCAGCTCGTCGCGATTCGGCTTGTAAGCAATGTTCTTGTGCAGCCGCGAATCCGTCTGCGAGCCGGTAAGCAGCGTCTGCAAGTCCGCTGCGGGAATCGGCACCGGCGTCTCGGGAAAATAAATCACCTTGCCCGCCTCAAGCTCTGCAACCCAGTTCCGAATTGCCCCGCTCTGCGCGCCTTCCTGCAGCGCTCCCTGCAACTCACCCAGCGAAATCGACTCAACCGCCATCCGCACCTCTACTTGTTAAGAAACTTTGCCCGCGCCCACAGAATAAGAAAAAACGGCAGCGCCACCGCCAGCACAATCACCGCCGCCGGAAACCCGATATCGCGATAACTCACCGCAAAATCGACGGCCTTGCCGCCAGCCAATCGCATCGCCAGCAGCACAAAAATCGCCACCGTCGTCGTCACGCAAAACGTAAGAATCGCGGAGGAGAACGAGAGCAGTAAGCTGCTCAGCAGTCCAAAACCCTTTAGCGGAAATCCGAAAACTGTTCCGCCATCCTGACGGCCAAATTGCGAAGGAATCGCTGTCATATGGTTTACTCATCTAGAATACTAATTCTGTATGACCAGCACCGCACAGCTCGAACTTTGGCAGGCCGACAAAGTCGCCTCGCAAACCAGCCTCATCAAAGCCGCCAACGGCATCCAATATGCTGCCTGGGGCGAAACCCGTATTCCCGAGTCTGACCTCGAACGCCTCATCGGAGCCGTTCCCGCCTCCATGTCGGCAGCCCTGGCGCGCCGCGCTTATTTCTTCGTCCCGCTCGCCATTGCTGACACAGGCGAAGTGCTCATCGCTCCGGCCTACACCGTCGAGCTCGGAGACCGCGCCGTCTGTCATCGCAACGCCACTTTCGGCTCCACAGACGCCGTATTTATTTCCACCCGCCTCGTAGAAGACCGCTTCGGCCTGGCCTTTGAATTCTTCATCAACGTAGCGCATAACTTTGTAGACGCCGCCGGCGTCCCCGCAAGCTTCAGCGACCTCGTCTGGTCACAAGCTGAGGCCCAGACCCGCGGCGAAACCAGCGTAGACGCCTGGGAAGCCCGCCGCCGCGCACAGGACTCGCGCAGCCAGCAGAAAATCGACGAGCAGGCCCGCAACCAGTACGCCGAAGCCACCTTCTCAGATGCCTTGGCTATTTACATGCTCTCGCTCGCCGTGGACTTCGACTACCACGATCTGCGCGAACGCGAATACCCGCTTCTGGTAGCACCCGCATTAGCTGAGCGCCTGCGCCATATCGCGAGCCTCTTCCCCGCCAACCCCGGTTACGACTTCCAAATCCTCTACCGCCGCAAGGCATAGGGACTGGCCATCGACACAAAAAATCCCGGCAGCTCTCAAGCTGCCGGGATTCCTGTTTCTATCTTCAGTTGTTACTGCGCAGCAGCCGCAGCCACCACGGAAGCAATCACTCCGGTCGCCACTGCGGCAAGAACGAAGTTTCCATCCACACGGCGCCATTCATAGCCGCGCGGCGGACGATGCAGGTGATAGCGGTTCCAGTTGGAAACACGGTCCCCACGGCCCCAATCGCCCTGGGGCATGCGGTATCCCTTGCGCCACTCATCATGGCGCACAAAGTGGTTGTTATCGCGTCTATCGTCGTGCCGACCTTGTGAAAACACGCTCTGGCTGCTCAAAAGAGCCGCGCCAAGCAGGGGAATGGCAACAATCTTCCGAATGCTCTGCATGCGTTCTCCTATATATCTACTTTCTACTTACGAATCCTTGGATTCAGCGCAGCGCAAAGCCGTTGTCTTGCGCTGCAGCTCTCATATTACCTTTTGCATCAGCTCTTTACATGCGGAACGCAACGCAAAAACGCCTCGCATTTTGTTAAAAAATGCGAGGCGTTCCGCAATCCGGTTTTCCGTTTTAGTTGCCCAGCGCCGCAAGAATTACCGACGAAATAAGCCCCGTAGCGATAGCAGCCAGCACAAACTGGCCATCCACATAGCGCCACTGGTACCCATAGGGAGGAGCCGAGAGACCGTACGAGCCCCAGTCATCCACCACGTAAGCGCTGCTCCAGTAGCTCATCGGAATACGACGCCCACGCCGCCAGCCGGAATGACGGACGTAGCCGCGGCCATGATATCCCGAAGGCGGCCCAGGACGGTGAATCGGACGGCTTCCGCCGCCACCCGGCCGATTTCCACCCGGACGGCTCGGCTGCGACGGACGATTGGGCTGCGAAGGACGGTTCGGTTGCGAGGGACGATTGTTGTTACCACCACCCGGACGATTGCCGCCGGGCCTCGCGCCGGGCGTTGGGTGCGTGGGTTGCTGCTTCGAGTTCTGTGGAGGCCCTTGTGCGATTACGGTTCCCCCTGCCAGCGTAGCGCTGACGAGAGAATAGGCAACTGCTTTGCTAAGGATGTGCATGGCTTCTCCAATTCTTGTTGCGGGTACGCTTTCAATTGGATTCACGCAGCAAGGGATATGTTGTCCAGCCTGCCAAAGCATCGCAGCTTTAAAGTGGCTGTAAAACAGCAAAGCCGCCCGGAGAGCCCGGGCGGCCTGCGTATACACAAAACACCAACAGCTTAACGCACCATGGAGCCGATAATGAGCGAAGAAATGACGCCCGTAGCCATGGCAGCAAGCACATAGTTGCCGTCGATGTAGCGCCACTGGTAGCCATATGGCGGAGGGCTCAGGTGATAGTAGCCGTAATCGTTAATCACCATGCCGCCACCCCACACCCCGGGAGGCAAGCGATAACCGCGGCGCCACTCGTTGTGGCGATAGTATCCGCCCCTGTATCCCATGGGAGCTGGCCGATGAAAGCCACCCGGTCCACCGCGATGGCCATAGTACGGGCGCCCATGGTGCCCATATCCGCCATACCTTCCGTGCTGGGCTTCGACAATCGTCATGCCGCCTGCCAGAGTAATAGTCGCGAGAGCAATAGCAATTGTTTTGCGAAAGTTATACATAGTGTGAACCTCTTTTCTAATTAGCCTGCATTCCGTTTGGATCCGAGGGCCGAGAATATGCTGCCTGTGCCCACGGACGCAAGCCTCAATTTGAGGCAAATACCACCCGGCCTTCGCTAATCGTCCACTTCACCTTGCCTTGCATTGTCCATCCGTCGAACGGGGTATTACGCGACTTCGACTTCGTCTCCGCCACGCGATACGTCCATTCTTCTTTAGGATCAAACACCACTACATCAGCAAAGTTGCCCACAGCCAGCGAACCACGCCCCCTGAGTCCCAGCACCGCCGCAGGCTGCGCGCTCAGCAAGCTCAGCACACGTCCCAGCGGCATCTTCGCCTCCCCGTGAAGCCACTTGATGCACAAACCGAGAGCCGTCTCCAACCCGGTAATCCCATTCGGAGCCCGCTCAAATTCAACTTCCTTTTCATGCGTAGCATGCGGCGCATGATCGGTAGCAATCGCATCCACCACGCCATCCATAATGGCCTCAAGCATCGCATCGCGGTCCGCAGCACTCCGCAGCGGCGGATTCATCTTGCAATTCGTGTCGTAGTACCCCACGTGCTCATCTGTCAGCAGAAAGTGATGCGGAGCAACCTCGCAAGTCACGCGCAGCCCATTCCGCCGCGCCTGCCGCACTGCCTCAATCGCCTTCGCCGTGGAAGTATGCGCCACATGCAGATGCACCTTGTCCGAGCGCAGCTCCGTCACCAGCCGGATATCGCGCTCCACAAGCCCCGACTCCGCCTCCACAGGCATGCCACGCAATCCCAACCGAAACGCCACCGGACCCGCATTCATGCTAGCGCCCACGGTCATCCGCGTATCTTCCGCATGCTGAATAACGCTCAGCCCCACGCGCGCCGCGGCAGTCAGCGTATCGCGCATCACGGTGTCTTTCAAAATCGGATGCCCGTCATCCGTCACCGCAACCGCACCCGCAGCCTTCAACGCTGCAAAGTCATTCAGCACCTCGCCCTTCGACCCGCGCGTTGCTGCGCCAATCGGAAACACACGCACCGAAGCCCCACGCTCCGGAGACTGCATCCACCGCGTAATCTCCGGCGAATCATTCACCGGAATCGTATTGGGCATAGCCGCCACAGCCGTAAACCCACCCGCAGCCGCCGCAGCCGTCCCAGAGGCAATCGTCTCCTTATGCCCTTGCCCCGGCTCGCGCAGATGCACGTGAATATCAATCAGCCCCGGCGCAATCACCAGCCCCTTCGCATTCACAATCTGCGCGCCATTCGTGCCCTTCAGCTTCCCCGGAGCAGCAACCTCTGCCACGCGGCCATCCTTCAGCAGAATGTCCTTCGGCGCATCAATCCCCGTGCCGGGATCAATCAAATGTCCGTTCTTAATCGCAATGGCCGTCATCCGCGCGCCCCCTTCTTCCGCGCTCCGGATTTCGTTCCAGCCGCAGTGCTCTTTTCCGATGTAGTTTTTCCGCCGGCGCCAAGCGCGCGCTCAATCACCGCCATGCGAATCGCCAGCCCATGCGTCACCTGTTCCAGAATCGCCGACTGCGGCCCATCCGCCACGCCGCTCGTAATCTCCAGCCCACGAATAATCGGCCCCGGATGCATCACCACCGCCTCGGGAGCCAGCCTCGCCAGCCGCTCGCCGGTCAACTGGTATGCAGCCTTGTACTCTTCAAGATCCAACTGCAAGCCGGCCAGCCGCTCCGCCTGGATGCGCAGCATCATCGCCACGTTCGACCGCTTCAGCGCCGCTTCAAAATTGCGCTCAATGCTGACGCCCGGCCCAATCGTCACCGCCACTTCCGGCAGCAGCGCATTCGGCCCGCAAAACACCACCTCCGCACCCAACCGAGGCAGCAGCAGCGCATTCGACCGCGCCACGCGGCTGTGCAGAATATCTCCGGTAATCGTCACCGTCACGCCCTTCAGCGTCTCCGGCCCCACATTCCTCACGCCCGGCTTAAGATGCGCAAGAATCGTCCGCAAATCCAGCAGCGCCTGCGTCGGATGCTCGTGCATGCCATCGCCCGCATTCAGCACCGGCAGCTTAGTGGAAGCTTCCAGCAGCCACGCCCCACCCGACGAGCTATGCCGCAGAATAATCGCTTCCGCACCCAGCGCCCGCAGATTCAGCCCCGTATCCTTCAGCGTCTCGCCCTTCTCAATGCTCGAAGAAAGGTTCGACACCAGCGCCGTATCCGCGCCCAGCGCCTTGGCTGCCAACTCAAAGCTGGTACGCGTCCGCGTGGAAGCCTCATAAAACAGCAGCGCCACGCGCCGCTTGGCAAGTATCTTGTCCCGCTCCAGCGGGTTCTGCGCCTCAAGCGCCGTAGCCCGTTCCAGAACATGGTTCAACTCTTCCAGTGAAAGGTCATTCACCGAAAGCAGCGAACCCGAATTGTAAGGAAAAGGAGTAGCAGAAGCGGAAGGAGTGTTAAATTTGCGGCGAATCGCATTCATCAGCTATTAGCTCTTAGCTATTAGCTCTTAGCTTTCTGCTTTGAGCCAAGCTTTTGGATAAAAGCGGTGAGCATTTTGGAAACTTCATTGCTCAGCGCCGTTGCTTCGTTGATTGCTGCTTCATTCCCCATTTTCAGCCTGCTTGCAACAACAAGCTGCGTCTGAACCTCAAACGTTGAGCCTAAAGCAACTCCGAGAAACTGTCTGAACTCTGCATGGTTCAACCTGCCGCGGCCCTCCGCAATATTACTCGCCACGGAAACCGCCGCGCGCCGTAATTGCGAAGCTAACCCGTAGGTCTCTTCCTTAGGAAACTTCTGCGTCAGCGAATACACACAAACCGTTAAATCTATCGCGCGATGCCAAACCGTCAAGTCGCGAAAATCCTGCGGCATCCAACCGTCCTTAATCGCGTAGTAGCCACAACAGCCAGCTCCATCAGCATCGAACTAAAAGCTAATAGCTAACAGCTAAAAGCTGCCTTTCAGTCAACGCGTTCTACAAGCAAAACCTGCTCATCCGCATCAACCTCTTGAAACTTCACTTCGATAATCTCGCGGCTGCTCGTCGGCACATTCTTGCCCACATAGGTAGCCTCAATCGGCAGTTCACGATGCCCGCGGTCAATCAGCACGGCAAGCTGCACCTTTTGCGGACGCCCGTGGTCAAACAGCGCATCCAGCGCCGCACGAATCGTACGCCCCGTATACAGCACGTCGTCGCACAAAATCACATTCTTACCCGCAATCTCCACGCCCAGCGTGCCCGCCGTCACAACCGGCTTCAGCCCTGCCGTCGAAAGATCATCGCGGTAGAACTGGATATCCAGCGTGCCCGTCGGCACAGCCGTCTTCTCAATCGTCGAGATCAGCTTCCCCAGCCTTTCGGCCAGCGGCACACCACGGCGCTTGATGCCAACCAGCACCATCCCCTCGCAGCCGTTGCTCTTCTCGACGATCTCGTGCGCCAACCGTACAAGCGTACGTTCAATCTCGGAGGCGGACATCAACCGCCCCTTCACGCGCAGGGAAGATTTGCTTTGTGCTTCTGTCATGGAGTGTTCTCGCGAGTAATGCTCTCGACGGATGATACGAGGCCGAGTGGGGGGAAGTAAAGCGAACCGGACACGACAGAACAAGGAAAAAGAAAGCAGGAAGTTGTAGAGAAACGGCAAAAACTTATGGGAAGCAAGAACGATAAGTACCTACCCTGCATCCCTCCTTAGTCTCTGCCCTTTCACCAGCTTCGCCCCCACGGCTCCGCCAATCATGGCAAACACCAGTAGACCCGCCTCCAGCATTGCCAGTGCGCCCAGCGTAGAACCAATGCGGCCTTCCGGCGTCAGCAGCCATGCGGCAACGCTCTTGAACAACTCCCCGGCCTGCGCATCCTGCCGCGCCGTGCTCATCTGCTGCCACTGCTCAGAGACCTGCGCCACCAGCGACTGCCAGCTATCGTCGATATTCTTGCCCTGGTGAAAAGCAAAGCGTGTCAGGAAAAGCGAAATTCCCGTAGCCGCAAAAGCCAGCCAGCCAGCCAGGATCCCCGTGACTAGCCCAATGCGCACGCCCGCACCTGCCGTAAGCCAGAAAGTCTGCTGGGCAACCTTCTGCTGCCGTGCATACAACATCACGGCCCATGCCGCGCCTGCCGCCATCCAGAACAGCGCCAGCGCGCCTACAGGAGACATTCCACAGCTCAACAGGCCTGCCGGCACAGCCAGCATCAACGCCGCGCGCAGAGCAGACTTCCACTCCACCGCGCCCGCGTCGCGCACAGTGCTCTCCCACCGCTCCGCCTGTGCAGAGGACTCGCCCTCTTCGCCCGAATAAACCAGTTGCGGCAACCCGCAAGTCGGGCAGTAAAGGCCATCGGCAGGTATCGCCTGGTGACAACGGCTGCAGGTAATCTCCATCGCTCTTTAGAGCCTATCGCACTTTTGCTGGAAGACGGCAACTTCCACATCGGCTCAATACCTCCAGCCTGCACTTCCGGAGCCTCACCTGTCTGCAACGGAGAAACCGTCACACCGCACAGGAAACGTCTCTTCGCTTATCTCTTCTTCGAGCGCGACGATTTATAGATCTTTGCCTGGGGGATATACACATACATCCTCCATTCACAGGAGCAGCAGCGTATGGGACGCCGCAGCTTGAACAACTTCGGAAGATCTTTAAGTCGAAAATGAGAGGCCCGAAACTTGTCTGAGCCACAGCTATCGCAAACTATTGCTTCCATACTACTCAAGCTCCTTTTTTCAGATATGCAAAATCAAAATGCAATCTTGCACAGCATGCAAAAAGCAACCAAGGGCGCAGCTTCAAGGGGAATCAACAGCAAGAATGGGAATAAAAGGCAGGCTGTACAGCCCCACTCTTAATTTCGTTCACTTTAGCTTCTATCTAACTCAAAAATAGAATATATAAGTTCAGAATTTAGACGTGCAACCGGGAGAATTGGAATCAAAAATCACCCGTCTGGCCTGGCCGGCTGTCTTAGTCTGCCGCTGCCCGTGATGCAAGTTTTTCTTCCACAATCTTTTCCGCCGCCCGCACCACTTCGCCCAGCGTCATGTGCGTCGAGTCAAGCAGCACGGCATCATCGGCAGCCTTCAGCGGAGATTCCGTCCGCCCCCGGTCCCGCGTATCGCGGTCCTTCAGCTCGCGGATAACCTCTTCCGCAGGCTGCGTCGCCTTCTCTCCAAGCTGGTCAAAACGGCGCATCCCACGCACCTCCGGGGAAGCATCCAGAAAAATCTTCACATCCGCATTTGGAAAAACTACCGTGCCGATATCGCGACCTTCCATCACTACGCCGCCCTCAGCCCCCATCTGCTGCTGAAGCCCCACCAGCCATGCGCGAACCGGAGGAAAAACGCTCACGCATGAAGCTGCGTTCGTCACAGTAGGATTACGCAGCTCCGCCGTCACATCCTCGCCATCAAGAAAAACGCGATTCCCGCCCTCACCCGGCACAAGCTGAATTGCAGTCTCGCGTGAAAGCCCCTCTAATCCACTAACCTCGTCCAAAGGCAGCCCTGCCCGAAGAGCCTTGAGCGCAAATGCGCGGTACATCGCCCCTGTCTCAAGGTTCAGCAGCCCGAAATGCCCTGCCAGATGGCGAGCAATCGTGCTTTTTCCCGCACCAGCCGGCCCGTCAATTGCAACAATAATTTTCTTCTGGCTCACGCGAAGGTCCTGGTACCAAACACTGGTAGTAGTGCGCTCATTTGCAGGCGCTCACCATGATGACAAGCATGCACATCGCAGGGCCTTAAGGCCCCGATGCGGTTGGCTGAAGCATTGCCGGGGATTTATCCCCGGCAATGCTTAACCGCGCTTCTTGGAACCTTGCTTATCCCGGAAGCTGCCCGAAGCCGTCAGTGCAGGCTTATGCCCATTGCGGGCGCTGGAACCGTTCCGTGTCGGGGCTCCACTGCGAGTCGAAGCAGAGCTCCGGCTCAAGCCGCCCTTGCGCACCGCCGAAGCGGGAGCAGCAGAAGCGCTCCTGCTCGAACCAGGCCGAGCCGTGCCAGGCCGTGCGGAACTCGGACGAGCAGAACCGGGCCGAGCCTTCGCGCCATTGCCATTCGCAGGCTTGGCCGAACGCCCTTCCGCCCCGCGGCGCGGACCATTTCCAGACGCAGGCTTGCGGTCACGTCCATGCGCGGCCGGGCGATTAAAGTGCTGACGCCCGGAACCATTCCGGTCGCCGTTTCTATCGCCATTCGAGCTGTGATGAGCCTTCTCTTCGTACTCTTCCGCCGAGGGAGCAGCCGGCGCATCATGACCATAGCGCTCCACCAGCTCTTCTTCACGCCCCAGGTAGCCGCCGCCCACAAAGTCGTCCGTGCTGTACCGTGCTGCATAACCGGAAAGCGCAGTGCTGGCAAAAATCTGCGGAGCAACGCTAAACTCCGGCAGCGTGCCGGCAACATAAAAGTGCGGCGCATGACCCATCGTCAGCGTATGCACCTGGCGGGTCGCCACCAGTCCGCGCAGCACTTCGCGAATCTTGCTCCGCGCCGTCAGTGGCGCAAGGAACAGCTCCACCTCTTCCATGCTAGCCGCAATCACGGCCTGCAGGAAGATCGAAGCCAGAACTGAAATCGCCGTCACCTGCGAGGTAGAAGCACCTTCGGCAATCGCCTTCTGGAAGCGCACGCGCAAAAGCTGCCACTTGGCCGCCTTGCCCGGAGCTGCAATGATAGGAATAATCCGAAGCTGCTGCCAGAGTTCCGTAATAGCGCGGACTACCGCAGACTCGCTCACGCCATGGCCCAGAACCTGCTTTAACTCGGAGACTGTCGTCTCGCCCTGCTCCAGCCGCTTGTAAGCCTGAACGGCGAGAGGCGAAACCGCACGCGAACCAGTCAACTGCGGAACTCTCCGCCAATCGCGATCGCCGCGAAGCGCATAGACATACGGAAGCACCCAGGAAGCGACAATATAATCCGGCTGCTCTCCGGGCTGGCCCTGCAGATTCAGGCGCACGGCTACGCCGTCCAGCTCAAGCCGGACGAGCAATTCCTCTGCCGTCGCAATCTGTTTTTGGTTGGGAGTCGCACTCCGTTCGCCCGCCACCGCCTCTACAAATGAAGGCGCCAACGTTGGCACTGACTGCTTACGGGGTAAAAAAAGACACAATCCCGTCTCTTCAATCCAAGTCCGGGCATCCTCAAGCGTGAGAGCCCCATGTCCATTCTGGCGCATCCTTTCGGCGCGCGCTGCTTCCAATTGCTCCGATGTCAAAGAAGAACCTCTTTTCCAAGGCTAGCGTTCTCGCCGGGCATTCCCGCCCCCTGGGGGTGGGGCTGCCGCCTTCCAAATACGTGTCAAATACGGTGGAAGGCCCGCTGGATCTCTCTCCAAGAATACAACAAAGCGATTGGACGTCCATGCGGGCAGCTTGTTGGGTGTTCCGTTTTGGCTAATTCCAGCAGCAACCACTCCATCCGCGCCGGGTCCAAAGGCATGTTTACCTTGATGGCCGCGTGGCATGCAATCGATGCCGCAATCCTCGTTTTCAGCGCCGTAAGGCTCTGATTCTGAACGTTTTCATGCGTCTCCACATCGCTCCGCGGATCACCCGCCGAGCTGCTCTGCTCAATCACCTGCTGCAGCATTTTTTCAAGCTGCGCACCCTCCAACCCAACCGGCGCAGCCTTCACCGCAAGCGTATTTGGACCGAACGGTTCGGCCTCAAAGCCATTCCGCTCCAGCTCTTGGGCAATTTGCGCAAAAACCACCATTTGCCAAGGCTTTAGCTCCACCAGCAGGGGCATTAGAAGCCGTTGGCGCTGCACGTTTTCCACAGCCCGTTCACGCAAAATTTTTTCAAACAAAATCCGCTCATGTGCCACATGCTGGTCGATAATCCAAAGCCCCTCCGGCCCGGTAGCAAGGATAAAGGACTCGCGAAGCTGCCCAAGCGGCTTCAACCCGGCAAGGTGGTTCAGCGTCTCCGCCTTCTGCTGAGCCTCCACTTCCGCAACGCCATCCGCCGCATATCCAACTGATTCCAAACCATTTGAAACCAGCGCCTCCGCAATCGCCGCCATCCCCTCCGCAGCCGCAAACGGCAGCGTTCCCGCAATCGCAGGCGGCTGAAACCCCGTCAACCGGAACGGTTCCGCTTCTCCGGCCCCAATCGGCTCCGAATTTCTCTGGATTGCATCGCTGCTCGGCAAAGGCGACTCCGCCGGAGGCATCAGCGACGCACTCGCCGTCGGTTCCGCCATTGAAGCCACAAAGGCCGCCACCGGACGCGACTTCACCAACGCCATCCGCAGGCTATCCCGCACAAAATCGTGAATTAGCGCTGACTGCCGGAACCGCACCTCTGTCTTAGCCGGGTGAACGTTCACGTCCACCTCCTCCGGCGGCATTTCCAGAAAAAGCAGCACCACCGGAAACGAAGTCGGCGGAATAATATTCCGGTAAGCCTCCGTAACCGCATGCATCACCTGCCGGTCGCGAATAAGCCTCTTATTCACAAAGATATAAATCGAGTTCCGGTTAAGCTTCTGCAACTCAGGCTTGGAATAAAACCCCGTCAGACGCAGCGTACCGGGGTCTTTCTTCGGCGCGTCGGGATCGACTTTCCACGGAGGAGGCTCCGGCAGCCCGCCTCGCTCCAGCTTCAACTCCGCCGCTACCGGCAACAGGCTGTTCAACGTGTCCTTGCCAAAAATCTGATAAACCCGCTCCGCCGTCCGCGTAACCGGAGGCGCGGAAACCAGCGTATGACTCGCGCTCAGTAGCTCAAAATGCTTTTCCGGATAAACCAGCGCATAGTGCGTCACCAGCGCCGTCACATGCGAAAGCTCCGTCGCCTCCGCCCGAAGAAACTTCTTCCGGGCAGGCGTATTAAAAAACAGGTCAGAGACGGTAAGAGTAGTTCCTCGTGGCAACGCCGCATCTTCCACATGCAGAATCCTGCCGCCGGCAATTTCGAGTAGCGTCCCCGTTTCGCCGTCAGAAGTCTCCAGCCGAACCCGCGCCACGGAAGCAATCGAAGGCAGCGCCTCCCCGCGAAACCCCAGCGTAGCAATCGACAGCAAATCATCCGCCGTCCGCAGCTTCGAGGTCGCATGCCGCTCAAAGGCCAGCAGCGCATCGTCGCGGTTCATCCCAATGCCGTCATCGGAGATGCGAATCAGCTTTCTGCCGCCCGCCTCAACCTCCACCCGAATCCGCGTAGCTCCCGCATCCAGCGAGTTCTCCAGCAGCTCCTTCACCACCGAAGCAGGCCGGTCCACAACCTCCCCAGCCGCAATCTGGTTAGCCACCTGATCTGAGAGAACCCGAATCCGCCCCATAAGCTTTCAGACTACCGCAATCGAAGATTCACTCATGTGGAAAGCAGGGAAGAAATAACAAATGCCACCCGAAGGCGGCATTTGCAATTAATCCCAATTTGTTCCCTGGCGACGAAGGCGCAGTTGCCTGGACGGCCAGTCCTAGATACCCACTCCAAACTCATCCGTAGGCTCAGCCGCCGGCTCGGCATGCGAGAAGAAATCATACGGCGTGCGGCGATTGAACTTATACCGCGAACGCAACTCATACCCCAGCAGAATCCCCACCCCAGCCACAGCCATGCCTACAGAAAACCACCCCAGCACGCGCAGCGCCTTGTTGCCGTCAGCCGGCTCGGGAAGGGGAAGAAGTGCTTCAGACTGTGTTGCCATAACGGGGGACGCCTCCTGAACAACTGATAGTGGCATGATAACGCAATTCGCTTCCGGCTCGCCTGCAGACTCTGACGCGCAAGAGCCACATACGTCACGCCGCTGTTTCAATCTGAGCCAGCCACCGCTCCTTTGCCGCCTCGGGAAGAAAACTGGCAGCAATCGAATTCGCCGCCAGCTTTTTCAACTCGCCGCGCGTAAAGCCCTGCTGCTCAGCCGCCAGCACAAACTCATTCTCAATATCTGACCCGAAAAACGCCGGATCATCCGAGTTCAGCGTCACCATCAGCCCCGCATCGAAATACTTCCGCAAAGGATGCTCCGCAAACGAAGCGCAATTCCCCGTTCGCACATTCGAAGTCGGATTCAGCTCCAGCGGAACCTGCCGCTCCCGCAACTCCGCAACAAGCTTTTCATCTTGGATAGCCGACAAAGCATGACCAATCCGCTCCGACCCAATCGAAAGCGCCTCCCATATGGCCGAAGCCGGCGTAGTCTCGCCCGCGTGATTCGTAAGCCTCAACCCGGCAGCCTTTGCCTCGGCATAAATCGCCCGAAACGGCTCCGACCCCGCACGTCGCTCATCGCCACCCAGCCCAATGCCGATGATGGAAGGATACTTCGCCCGCAACTCGATTGCCTTGCGAAACACCCGCTCCGCCTCCGCCACGGTAAAGTGCCTCACCGCATCGAAAATCCAGTAGATCGTGAGTCCAAGTTCTTTCTCCGCCCGCTCGCGAGCCCGCTCCAGCGCAACAAAGATCGGCTCAACAACTCCTTCAGCGTGCTCCCGGAAGTGGTAAATCACGCCAACAGAGATATAAACCTCGGCATGCACCACGCCCTGCTCATGAAGCCTCTGCATCATCCTCCACGCTGCCAGCTCATACTCCGCCGGCCCGCTCAGCAGCCGCGTGATATCGCGAAACGCATCCATGAACCCGGAAAAATCCGTGAACTGATAAATCTTCTCAGCCTCGGCCAGCGTCATCGGCTTTTCGTCCTGAAGCTGGCTCAACTCCACCAGCGTCGCCGGCAAAATCGTCCCTTCCAGATGCAAATGCAGCTCCGCCTTCGGCAGCCCGCGCACAAACTCCCGTATCTCACTCATTCCCAAATTTTATCGAGGGAAATCCAGCCATCAGAACAGCGTGCTCTCCCGCCATCGCGCTAAAAGCTAAGAGCTGACAGCTAAAAGCTGCCCTACTTCGCCTTCGCAAACTCACTGCGATGTCGGCTGTAGAAGCAATAAATAACCAGCCCAATCGCCAACCAGATAAAGAACCGGAACCACGTAATAATCGGCAGCCCCGCCATCAGCAGGAAGCAAAAAATCACGCTCAACGCCGGAATTACCCATCCACCCGGCACGCGGAATCCGCGATACCGCTCCGGCTCCCTCACCCGCAGCACAATCACGCCAATCGACACCAGCACAAACGCAAACAGCGTGCCGATATTCGACAAGTCCGCCAGCGTGCCAATATCAAACAGCCCCGACGGAATCGCCACCACAAACCCCGCCACCCACGTAGAAAACGCCGGCGTCCGGTACACCTTATGCACGTCAGAAAATTTCTTCGGCAGCAGCCCATCGCGCGACATCGAAAACCACACCCGCGACTGCCCCAACTGATACACCAGCAACGAAGAAAGCATGCCCAGCAGCGCGCCAATCAAAATCACCAGCCGCACCCAATGCAGCGGATGCCCACCCGCGCCCATCGAAAGCTTCTTCAGCGCATTCACCACCGGAGCCGCATCGCCCACCATCGACTGCCACGGCACAAGCCCCGTCAGGCACACCGCCACGGCGACATACAGCACCGTACAAACAATCAACGTAGCAATAATGCCAATCGGCAAATCACGCTGCGGATTCTTGGTCTCTTCCGCAGCCGTAGAAACCGAATCAAACCCAATATAGGTAAAGAAAATAATCGAGCCACCCGTAAGCACGCCGCTCAACCCATTCGGCATAAACGGATGCCAGTTCGATGGATGAATATACCCAATCGCCGCGCCGACAAAAATCAAGATGGCAATCAGCTTCAGCCCCACCATCATGTTGTTCGTAGAAGCCGACTCTCGAATCCCGCGCACAAGAATGACAGTAAGAAACAGCACCACCAGGAAGGCAGGAATATTAAACCCAAAATGCCACCCAGGGCTGTAAATCGTATTCCCCGCCAGGTCCGTCAACCCACTCGGCAAATAAGCCGGAGATATCCACGTAGCCGGCGGATGCAGTCCCATCCAATCCAGCAAGTCGACCACATGCGCCGCAAAGCCCACGCTGACAGTCATGTTCGAGCCGGCATATTCCAGGATCAAATCCCAGCCGATAATCCACGCAATCAACTCGCCCAGCGTCGCATAGGTATACGTGTATGCCGACCCCGCAATCGGAATCATCGACGCCAGCTCGGCGTAACAGAGCCCGGTCAACGCGCAGACAAACGCCACCAGCACCAGCGAAATCGCAATCGCCGGACCGGCACCGGGCCGTCCAGCCAGCGCCGTATGGTGAATCAGGTAGTCCGCCAGCGGCGTATTCAGGATGCTCGACGTGTCGAACTGCTCGCCCGAAATCGCCGTGCCCACAACCGTAAAAATCCCCGAGCCAATCACCGCGCCGATGCCAAGCGCGGTCAATGACCACGGCCCCAGCGTCTTCTTCAGCGCATGTTCCGGCGCCTCCGAGTCGCGTATCAGCTTGTCAATGGATTTGCGGGCAACCAGTTGGCTAGCCAGAGTACTTCTCCTGATGCGGTATGAGCAAATTCAGCATACACGCCTGGCCCCGGTTACTAAATGGAGATTTCTTTATGCGGGAAAGGCCCGAAAAAAGGAGCCAAACACGCTTCGCGCCCGGCAGAGTAACCCTGCCGGGCGCGAATCTTACATCGGTCAAAAACTAGCGCTTCGACTGACCGCGTGCCAGCTTCTTAACCTTCTGCTTGTTGCTGCCGCGCGGAGTCGTCCGCTTCGCCTTCGGAGCTGCCTTCTTGCGCGCCGCGCGCTTCAGCTTTTTCCGTTCTACTTTGTCTTCAATCTTGGTGGTGTTTGCCACAAAACGCCTCTTTCAACTCAAAAAATCTCGCCGCAGGCCATCTCGCAGACACGGCACGGCACGTATCTCATTATCGTACCAGTCCTTGCACCAGAATCAAAACGCAGCCTCACCCGCCGCGTCAGGATTGGTGTGCAAACGCGGCAGATGGACCAGCAGGAGAATCAGCCTCATCCCCAAGGTTCATGGCTGCAATAAGACCGTTATTCACCGTGAACACATGGAAAACTTCGCTGTCCGATAAAACATCCCCCTGCAGACTCTTCACAAGCTGATGCACCCGGACACGAACCCCGCCGCCGTCTTCCTCGGTAATTGCCAGCGGTTCAACATAGGGGTCAAACTCACCCCATTGCCGCGTCCAATAAGCACGAATCTCTTCCTTCCCAACAACCATCCCGCCCTCGGAGGCCTTGGGCCAGCTCACATCTTCCGTCATCAGCGCTAACGCACCATCAATCAATGTCCCGCCTGTTGAATGCGGAGTACGCCTGCTCAATCAGAGTCTTCGTGTCTGCCATCCAGCCCTCCTGCAACGTTTGCCGTACACTCAGCTCTCGTTAGCCCACATTATCGCCGGGCATCCCATCTCTCCCGGTTTCGGAGACGTAAAACATCGCCGCAGCCGTTCTCCGCAGCCTCGCGAATAACTAACCTCTGCCCGTACTTCCCCAACCTTCCACCCACGCCGTATCCTTTTCCTTCAGAGGAATTCCACCTTGTCACGCACTCTTTACTCCGCCCGCCTCGACCACAAGACCTGCATCTCCGAGTCCTCGCAGTGCTACCACCTCCAGTTCACCCTCACAAGCGAGAATGGCGATAGCCCAGACTTCGCGTTCTCCGCCGGGCAGTTCGTCTCCGTGGTAGCCACCGACCCAGACGGCAAGCAGCAGACCCGCGCCTACTCCATAGCCTCAGCCCCAGACGGCAACAAACTCGCCCTCTGCATCAACCGCGTCGATGACGGCTTCTTCTCCAATTACCTGACCAGCCTCGCCGAAGGCGACTCCGTCACCCTGCACGGCCCCTACGGCTACTTCGTCCTGCAGCAGCCCATTGTCGACTCCGTCTTCGTCGCCGCCAGTACCGGCATCGCCCCTATCCGCGGCTTTACGCAATCGCTCTTCCCAAAAGACGGCCCCGACCACAGCGAAGGCAAGGATATCTGGCTAATCTACGGAACCACCCACGAATCCGACCTCTACTACCACGAGGAATTTGAAGCCCTGGCCGCCCACAAGCCCAATTTCCACTACATTCCCGTCCTCACCCAGCCCGGCGAAGAGTCGAAGAGCCAACGCGGCACCGTTCAGGAACACGTCGCAAAAGTTGTAGAAGAACGCGCCACCCGGCTAGGCATCTCCCTGCCCGTCCCCCCCGTCGATCCCTCCATCCCGCGCACAGAACTCAAGTTCGACATCTACGCCTACGTCTGTGGCCTCAACGAAATGGTCTCAGTAGTTCGCGAACAGCTAGCAGGCTACGGCTGGCACAGAAAGCAAATCATCTTCGAGCGCTACGACTGACCACCCATCGAAGCACTCCCGCAAAACAAGGGAGTGCCTTCTGTTCTCCCAATAAATTAGGTGGTGTCTTCCGTTCTCCCACAAATTGAGTCGGTGTCATCCTGACCGAAGCGCATTGGGGCCCCGCGAACGGCATTATCGTTCGTGGGGTAGGCGGAGCGACCGGGGTCCCCGGCGCGCGTTCTTTTGCGCGATGGGGTGGGGAAGAATCTGCAGTTGTTCTTGCCGTTGCCTTTTCGCAGTTCCCCCCAAAGCCCCGTGCCCCCACCCTTGCGACTTCTCTCTGTCGCAGGGTGGGATACCCATACCGCCAGTTCTCCCCGCATCAAGCTCTCCCGTTGCCTGTGGAAAAATCTTGTCAAGCCCTGTGAATGAAAATACTTTCTAACTCATTGATCTCATTAGCCAAAAATCATCTTCGATTTTGCGCTCAATTATCTCGAATTTGTTAACCTTGAATCAGTAGAAGAAAAACGGCCCGATTCCACAGGAATCGGGCCGTTCTGTTTTTCCGCTAACTTGCTAAGCGCGAAGCGCTGCTAACTCGCGAATCCCAAAGAAAGGAGTCCCCAATGTACGCATCGGCAGGCACAACCGTCTGTAACCTGACACATGAAACCTGTAAACTGCCCTCTGCACAGTTCCACAGTTCCGGAATAAAGATTCTGCACAGGAACTGTGCAGCCGTCCGCAACCCAAACAAAACAAATGGCCCCGTAACCGGGGCCACTGTGCGTATCTCACAGAACGCATAAGTAAATCGTTAGGAAAGACCGCCAATGCCCTAGTAGACATCCCGCAGATAGCGCTTCTGCTTAATCATGTCAGCCACGTAAGCAGACGCATACTCCGCACCCTTACCACTATGCGTCGCAACAGCGTCCTTCACGGCAGCTTCCACATCGGGAGCCATCCGCTTCGCATCACCGCAGACATAGAAATAAGCGCCCCGGTCCAGCCAGTCCCAAATCAGCGCAGACTGCTCGCGAATCCGGTCCTGCACATAAATCTTCTTCGCCTGGTCCCGCGAGAAAGCCGTATCGAGCCGCTGCATCACACCGTTCTCCAGCCAGCCATACATCTCTTCCCGGTAAAGGAAATCCTGCATCTCACGCTGCTCGCCAAAGAACAGCCACATCGGCCAGCGCCCACGCCCAGCCTGCTTATGCTCAAGGAACGCCCGGAACGGCGCCAACCCCGTACCTGGCCCCACCATAATCACCGGCACATCCGGGTCATCCGGCAAGCGGAAGAGTTGGTTGGAGTGAACAAAGATCGGAAGCGTCGCCCCTTCCGGCGCACGCTCACCAAGCTGCCCCGAACAAACGCCAAGCCTCTCGCGACCATAGCTCTCATAGCGAACAACACGCACCGACAGGTGCACAGTATCCGGATGCAGTGCCTGGCTCGACGAAATCGAGTACAACCTCGGAGCCAGCCGCGGAAGAATTTTGAAAAGCTGCTGCGGGTCCTCCAACTTCGCCGGAAACTGCTCCAGCAAATCGCGAAACTCGCGTCCCCAGAGATAATCGTCAAGCTTGCTTTTGTTTTCCGGCAACACCATCGCCGCCAATTCCGGATTGCCCGTCAGCTTCGCCCAGGCCTTGATAGTCGAGCCGGACATCTTGCCAATCACCAGCCAGGTGCTCAGCGCCTCGCGCAGATTCAGTGCGCCGCCATAAAAATCCGTCACCGGCTCATCGCCGCTGAAATTCAGAAGCCGCAGCACTTCCTGCACCAGGTCCGAACGGCTCTCAGGCAAAACCCCCAGCGAGTCTCCCGGCAGGTACTGAATGCCAGAGCCTTCCAGCGATATCTCAATATGCCGTGTCTCCTTCTCGGAGGCCGGGCCTGTCAGCAAGCGGTTCTCTAAAACAGTGGCTGTAAATGGATTCTTGCGAGAGTAAATAGCTATCCCCTGCTCGCCACGGGCTTCCGTGGTCTCATTGACCTCGAGTTGCATCCGTTTTTGTTCTCCTTTTAGCGGGCCGGCCGGTGCCAGGCGCACTCCTCAACCTGATGCTGTCCCAAGCGTTGCGGATCATGAATCATAGCTATCAAAAGTTTACCCGTGAATCTGTGATCGTGCTCACTCGGAACACCCCTTGCACTCCAAGGGGAACCTGTGCGACACTCCCCTTGCTATCAAAGGGGAAGCAGTGGCTAAGCCCAAACTCGAACTCTTTCGCGGCACGCTCGACGTGCTGATTCTCAAGGCCCTTATGTGGGGACCGCAGCATGGATATGCCGTCACAAACTTCATTCGCCAGCATTCCGGCGATGTGCTCCTCGTAGAGGAAGGCACACTTTATCCCGCATTGTGGAGACTGGAAAACAAAAAGTTGCTTGCCAGCGAGTGGGGTTTGTCAGAGAACAACCGCAAAGCCAAGTTCTACCGCCTGACTCCTGCAGGGAAAAAGCAGCTCAGCGAAGAGCGCGCCACATGGGAGGCGTATGCTGAAGCCGTCTCCCGCGTCCTTGGCGCAACGCAAATCGCAATTGCGGAGCAGTAACGCATGGCGAACGAACCAGACCGGACTCCCATTTGGCGCCGCTACGTACGCTTCTTCGGTCACGATTCCGCTGCCGATGTCCGCGATGAACTCGACTTCCACATCGAGTCCAAAATCGCTGACCTCATCGCCGCCGGAATGACGCCCGAAGGCGCGCGCCGCGAGGCCATGCGTCAGTTCGGCCATCTACGGGAAATCGAAAGCATCGGCGTCTACATGGGAGACAAAATGGAACGCAAACAGCGCCTAGCAGATTACTGGATCGACCTGAAGCAGGATGTGCGCTACACGCTGCGCACACTGCGCCGTGACATAGGATTCACCATCGTAGCCGTGACCATCCTCGCGCTCGGCATCGGTGCAAACATCGCTGTCTTCAGCGTAGTCAACACACTGCTCCTGCGCCCGCTACCCTTCCCCAACGCACATGAACTCGCGTGGATTGCCCCGCCACCGCAGAAATGCGGCCAGTCGTGCGCAACCTACTCAACCGATGCCTATGACGAGTTCCGCATGTACAGCCGCGCCTGGCAGGACGTAACCGGCTACTTCGCATTTTCGGGTCCTGGCAATCTGAGCCTTCTGCACAACGGCGAACCCATCCCAGCCACCGGCATTGACGTCATCGCCAACTTCTTCCAGTTGCTTGGCGTGCGCCCAGCAATGGGCCGCATCTTCACCGCCGAAGATGCGCGCAACGGTGCAGCCCCCGTCGTGCTGCTCACTGACAGCTGGTGGCGCACCCAGTTCGCGGCTGATCCCAGCATCGTCGGCAAAACTATTGACCTCAACAACCAGCAAACAACCGTCATCGGCGTGCTTCCCCGCAGCTTTGATTTTGGTGCTGTCTTCTCACCCGGCGCAAAGATTGATGCCTTCACGCCGCTCAATCTCTATGGCCCGCCGCGCAACTGGGGCAACATCATCACCTTCATCGGGCGCATGAAGCCCGGCGTTACACTCGCTCAGGCACAGGGAGACGCCAAGGCTGCCGCGCCACACATGTGCTGGAGCAACAAGTACCCCGACACTTGTGGAGGCTACGCCAAAGTCGGCGTCGTTCCCGTCGCACTCAAGGATTATGTCAGCGGAAAGCTGCGCCGCTCGCTTGTTGTGCTCTGGTCCGCCGTGGGAGCCATCCTGCTCATCGCCTGCGTCAATCTCTCGAACCTCCTACTTGCCCGCGCAGCCGCGCGCAGCAAGGAGTTCGCCATGCGCGGCGCTCTCGGCGCAAGCCGCACCCGCATCATCCGTCAATTGCTCACGGAAAGCCTGATGCTCTCCGCCGCCGGAGCTGTTCTCGGCCTGTTACTCGCATCCACGCTGCTCTTCTGGCTCTCGCATCAAGGCGCAATCGCGTTGCCTCTGCTCAGCAGCCTCCGCATTGACGGCCAGGCTCTGTTATGGACACTCTTCATCGCTGTCGCTGCCGCCCTTCTCTTCGGCATCATGCCTGGGCTACGTATGTCCAGCGGCAATCTGACCGAAGCGCTCAAAGACTCCGGCCCCGGAGCGGGCCAGAGCCGCAAACACGAGCGTGTCCGCTCCATCCTCGTCGTCACGGAAGTCGCGCTTGCCTGCATGTTGCTGGTTGGCGCAGGCCTGCTGCTACGCAGCTTCCTGAAAGTCCTTGATGTCGACCTAGGATTTGAGCCCCAGCACGCCTATTCGGTGAAGGTGGACTACGACGACAACGTGCCCAACGATAAAGATGGCTCTCTCACTGCGCTGAAACGCCGCACAATCTTTCAGCAAGTGATTGCACACATCAGCCAGGTTCCCGGCGTGGAAGTCGCTGGTATCTCCGACTATCTTCCGCTAGGGCAAAACCGTGCATGGGGAATGCCCACACCAAAAGGCTTTCCGGAAGATCAAACGCATAATCTCCCCTCACCGCTGGTCTACGTAACAACCCCCGGCTATCAACGTGCCATGGGAGCGCGTCTGCGTGGGCGCGACTTTACCTGGGACGACGGCCCATCCAGCACGCCTGTCGTCATCATTAACGAGTCGTATGCGCGCTATTTCTGGCCCAACGAAGATGCTGTGGGAAAAATACTGATGAGAGATTCAAATAGCCAGGTGCAAATTGTCGGCGTTGTGAGCGACGTGCATGAAGAAAGCACCGAAGGCGCCACAGGCTGGCAGATTTACTACCCCGCCACTCAACAGAACCCCAGCGCAGCTGAGCTTGTGCTGCGCTCCAACCTTCCGACCTCGGCGCTCTCAGCAAACGTCATGCGCGCACTACGCGAACTTAATCCGAAGCAAACATTATCCGAGTTCCGTCCCATCCAGACGCTTGTGGACCATGCAAATTCGCCGCGTCGTTTCTTCATGTTGCTTGTCGTCGTCTTCGCCACACTGGGCCTTCTACTCGCCGCACTTGGCATCTACGGCGTAATTTCGTATTCGGTGACACGTCAGACGCAGGAGATTGGCATTCGCATGGCGCTTGGCTCCGGTGCTGGTCGTGTACAGCGGCAAGTACTGGGAGGTACGTTACGGCTCGCGCTTATCGGCATTGTGCTCGGCACGGCAGCTTCGCTGATAATCACCAGGCTCATCACCGCCATGCTGTTTGAAGTCTCACCGTGGGATACAGCCACATTTCTAGCGATGGCCGTACTGCTGCTTATCGTAGCTACACTCTCTGGTTATATCCCCGCGCTGCGCGCTTCACGCATCAACCCCATGGTTGCGCTGCGAAGCAACTGAAGGTTCACTCAGGGCAACGGTAAACAAACCGTTGCCCGCGCTCCGCAATCGTTCTCGCAGTTGCCTAACGTCACTTCGCCACCATGCGCACGCGCAATCTGTTGCGCCAGCGCAAGACCAACACCGCTGCCCTTCTGCTTGGTTGTATAAAACGGAACAAACAAATTCTCAGCGTTCGCAATTCCAAGGCCAGAATCGTTAATCTCTACAAATACAGACTCATCGGCCAAGTGCCAAGTCACGCCAACGCGGCTCTCATGATTTTCGAGCGTTGCATCCACCGCATTCCCCAGCAGATTGATAAACATCTGCTCCAACTGATCCGGGTCCGCATGCAGAGTAACCATAGGACCGCTTGCAAGCTCGATAGGCAAGCGCTGCTCCAGTAACACCACGCGCTCTATAAGGCACGTCAGTTCAACAGAACGAAGATTCGGAGGTGGCAACTGTGCAAGTTGCCTGTATGACTGCACAAAACGATGTAACGAATCCGCGCGGCTCTCTACAACGCCAAGTCCACGGCGAAAATCCCGCGCTGTGCTGTCATCAAGCGAAGCGCCATCCACGCGCATAAGCAAGCTGCCGGCAATCGACTTAATCGGCGCAAGCGAGTTTGAAAGCTCATGCCCCAGCACACGAATCAACCGCTTCCACGCAGCTTGTTCCTCCTCCTGCAGCGCTACACTCACATCCGCCAGCAACAGAAGCGTGTGGGGCGCCCCCTCCTGGCGGAAGCTCGCCTTGCGTAGCAACCACCGGGCAGGCTTTGTGCCGAACGAATGCGTTGTATGATCCGTCGCAGCAAGCAGTCCATCAAGCCCAAGCTCCTCCGCTGTTCTCCCCATGCACCGCGCATAGGGCCTGCCGAGCAACTGCACGCCGGCTTCATTGATAAGTTGCAGAACATTATCGCGGTCAAAAGCAAAGAGAGGAGCGTGCATCACCTCAAGCATGCGCGCCAGCAGCGCCGTAGCTTCCAGCGAGCGCACGCGCTGCCCCTGCAGCAAATCTGCCAGAGCATTCACCTCGCCCGCAAGCTCACCAAGAGGATCACGTGCGTTTGCTCCGCGCGCACGAAACGAATAGTCACCCTCACGCAACGAAGCAATCACGTTGGAGAGCGTCTGCAGTGGCTTTACGAAACTTTCAATCAGCGCAAAGGCAATCAATAAAAGATAAACAAGCAGACAGCCGCCAATTAGCAACGTAGTTGGCAAACTAATCTGTTCACGCACAACAAGGATGACTGCGAAGACAACACTGGGCAACGCCAGCCATGCACAATACAACCATGCCCGGCTTACTGCCGAGCGCGGAATCGTGTGCTGCTTGCGCGTCTTCTGCTCATATCCCATACTTTTCAATGCGGCGGTACAGAGCCGCGCGGCTTAACCCCAGTTGCTCAGCCGCTTGCGAAATGTTCCCATCGCACCGCCGCAGCACCTTGCGGATCAACTGAGCCTCCATCTCTTCAATGCTCATAGTATCCGCTGTCTGCCCGGTGCTCGAAGCACGCCCACTGGTAATTGCAAGATTTGCCGGCTCGATTTCACCGCCACGCGCCAGCAGCACAGCACGCTCGACAGTATGTTCCAGCTCACGCACATTGCCGGGCCATGCATATTGCAGCATCATTTGCAATGCCGCCGGAGAGAACCCTTCAATCTGCTTACGATAGCGCGTGAGGTTGCGCTTCAGAAAATGCCCCGCCAACAGCGGAATGTCTTCACGGCGGTCGCGTAACGCAGGCAAATGAATCTCCACCGTATTCAGACGGAATAGCAAATCATCACGAAAATTACCCTTCGCGGCTTCTTCATGCAGATTCGCATTGGTCGCTGAAAGCACACGCACATCCACGCGCCGCGTATGCGAAGAACCCACACGCTCCAGCTCGCCTGTTTCGAGAACGCGCAGAAGCTTCGCCTGCTGTCGCGGAGGCACGTTCGCAATTTCGTCAAGAAAGAGCGTACCGTTGTTCGCCAACTCAAAGCGGCCGATACGATCAGTGCGCGCATCAGTGAACGCGCCTTTCACATGGCCGAATATCTCGCTCTCAAATGTACCTTCCGGCAGCCCGCCTGCGTTTACAGCGACCAGTGGCATACGCGAGCGCGGAGATGCACCATGCAGCAGCTTTGCCACAATTTCTTTGCCTGTCCCATGCTCGCCAGTAATGAGCACGTTCGCATCTGACGGTCCAACCTGCGCAATCAACTCCAGTACAGGTTGCATTGCCGGAGCGCTTGCCACAAACTCCGGCATTCCTTCAGCACGCAGCAAGCGGTTTTCAAGCTCCAGTTGCCTGGCGCGCTTAAGAGTCTTATGCAATTCAGCATGCACGCGAATCAGGCTCAGCAGCCGCTCATTCTCCCACGGCTTCTGCACAAAATCACGCGCGCCGCGCTTAATGCTCTCAACAGCCAGATCAATGTTCCCCCACGCGGTCATCACAATCACCGGCAGGCGTGAATCAATCTCCTGAATTCGCTTCAGAAGATCAAGCCCTTCCTGTCCGCTAGTTGTGTCGCGCGTGTAGTTCAGGTCTATCAGCAGCACATCGTAGTCGCGCTCGCCAAGCGCCTCCATCACCATCTGAGGCGATCGCACTCCGTGAACACCAATACCCTGCGGCTCAAGTAACAACTCGACCGCTTCCAGGATGTGCGGCTGATCGTCAGCAACCAATACACGAATCTTGTCTTGCTTAGTTGAAATGGCCGTCCTCCACAATTCCGGTCATACATGTAATCAACAGTCTACGGCGCATGCGTCACTACTCCCAGCTTCGCGTCATCAATCGAGACTCCCATCTGCTGTAGCGTCTCTCCTGTTGCCCGGTCAATGTCCACTTTGGCCTTTTCATACGCAGTTTGCGCAGCTACCAGTGCGGACTCCGCAAGCGACAACGCATGCGAAGCAGCCAGCACCTCCGTGCTGGACATAGCCCCGAGCTTCTGCTCCTGCTGTGCCACATCAAAGGTGTGCTGCGCCAGGTCCTTCGACTTCTGCGCAGCATCTACCAGTGCCTTCTTCTGTTGCAGTGCAAACTGTGAATTGCGCACATCAAAGCGGATGCTCTTTTTCTGTTCCTCGAAGGTAATCTGCCTCTGCCGGAATTCCAGCACAGCGCGGAACTGGTCAGCTTTCGCCTGGCGATTGCGCAGATTGATCTGCAGATTCATTCCGAACTGGTATTCGGGCGAAGAGTAGTTAAAGGTGTTCACAAACATATCGCCAAATCCGGTAGGTAAATCTGAGGTGCATTCGGCAGCGCCGAGATTGCAATTCGGGTTCCTCGGCCCGGCAATACCACTCCCCTGATAGAAGCCATAGACGTTCAGCGTCGGCAGCAGTTCGCTTCGAATGCCCTTCAAGCTCATCTCTGCTACCTGCATCGCGATCTCGTCCTGCCTCACGTCGGGACGGTTCTTCTCCGCTTCGGTAATCAAATCGTCAATGGATTTGGACACATTCGGGTCATCAGCGCCACTCCGGTCAAGTGGAATCACAGGCATCTCATCAATCGCCGGATCATCCGTCTTCGTAATTGCATTCTTGATGAGCAATTCATTCAGTCGCAGAGCCGCGCGTGAAACCGTTAAATCGCCTTCGCTTGTGGCCTCGTCGGATTCGTCCTTGGTCACCTGCATAGCCGGGATAGCGTTCAACTCAAGCTGCTTCCGGTCATCTGCAAGCGTGTGCTGCGCAAAAGCCAGTGAGCGCTCTTTGACCTGTTCATCCTGATACGCATTCACAAGATCCCAATATATGTTTTCCACCTGCGTAATCGTGGCAATCACCTGCGCGCGAAATGCCAAATCAGTAATTTGCAGGTTCTTCTTCGCAATGCGTATAAAGCGCTCGTTGGACGCAATACCAAATCCGGCCAGCAACTGTTGCGTAACAACAAACTGAAAACTTGCATTCAGCGTAGGATTGATTGCTTCGTAAGGACTGTTATTCGCAAAACGCTGCCCCTGGTAGTTCACCTGCACACCAGTTCCCAGCGGAAAGTTCTGCGAGAAAGTCGCCAGCGCCTGGATGGTGTTCTGCTTATAGGTCAGAACTCCATAGGAGAAAGCATTGCCTTCCTGAGTCGTTGTATGATCCACAAGCCCCTTGAAACTCAGGAAAGGATCAAAAGACGGAACCGAAGCTCCAGCCCCAAGTGTCGAAGTTACGATACCACCCGCACCCGCCGCAGCCGAGCCACTGCTTGATCCTCCTGCTCCTCCGCCGCCGCCGGAAAAACCACCCTGCGTAGACGACGACTGCACCCCCGTGTTGACACCATTCACAGTACCGCCAGACTTGGTACGCGCATAGTCAGTTTGCGCAATCGGAAAGTTATAGCGAAAGTAAGCGAGGTCAAGATTATTCTCGATAGCCAGAGCAATCGCATCATGCAGTGAGAGATACAGCTTACCCTCGCGAATAAGATTGTCGAGACGCGGCGAATTAGTCAAATCCAGCGGAGGCGCATCACTCGGCTTGTAAGGCGCAAGTGGGCTATGCGAGTGCGGCATACCAATATGAAATGGCCTCTGCGGAGCAAGCGCTTGCTGTTGTAACTGCTGCGCTTGTTGCGCCAGTGTCGGCGTCGGTGGAGCAGCGCTGTTCGCTGTGGGAGACGGCGCATTCGGTGCCTGTTGCCCGCCTGCCTGCGCTTGCGGAGGAACTACAGCGAAAACCATATTCACCTGTAGTAACAGAATTGCAGCAACAGTCTGAAGACGTAGAAGAGTCGGCTTCGAAGAGCAAAGAGTCATTCGGATCGCACCGTAGAATGAAATTGAGTTGTCGTTCACTGGGCCTCCGTTGCCGCCGGCTGGATTTGCTCATCACGCGTCAGCCATCCATCGTGCAGCTCCAGGATGCGTGAGCCGTAGCGCGCGTTCTCATCCGAGTGCGTCACCTGCACAATTGTCGTGCCTTGCTTGTTCAGCTCGCGGAAAAGCTCCATAATCTCTCGTGCCTGCGTGGAGTGAAGATTGCCTGTCGGCTCATCGGCCAACAGAAGCTGTGGCGAGTGCACCACGGCTCGCGCTATGCCTACCAACTGCTGCTGCCCGCCTGAAAGCTGATTCGGAAACAGGTCTTTCTTCGCCACAATCTGAAAGCGATCCAGAATCTCTGCAACCATACCTGCACGGTCTTTAGCCGGAATATTTTTATACGAAAGCGGCAGATCGATATTTTCCGCAACCGTCAGGTCATCGAGTAGGTGATAGCTCTGAAAAACCATGCCAATCCGCTGCCGCGCAAGATCAGCGCGCTGCTTGCGATTGAGCTTATGCACTGCTGTTTCGCCAAACCAATACTCGCCCATCCAGCCATCATCAAGCAGCGCCAGCACGTTCAGCAAAGACGACTTACCCGCACCCGACGGACCCATAATGGTGACAAACTCACCTTCGCGAATAGTCAAGCTCACGCGCCGCAGCACCCATGTTTCTGTGTGGCCCGTTTTGTAACTACGCTCTACATTTTTGAGATCAATCATTTTCTTTCCTTACTCCGATCGCAAAGCCAGAATGGGGTCCACTGCTGCCGCACGTCGCGCTGGCAACCAAGCCGCAACAAACGATGCCGCTCCCAGTACCACAGCAACCGCAACAAAAGTCAGCGCGTCATGCGCTTTCACCCCGTAGATGTAGCTAGAAGCAAACTTCACTACAAACCACGAGATACTCATACCAATTACAAGCCCAGCCGCAACCATCAGCATCGCGCGCTTTAACACCAGCGAGAGAATATTTCCCTGTGGGGCGCCGAGAGCAATGCGGACCCCAATCTCGCGTGTACGCTGAGCCACAGTGAATGACAGCAGCCCATACAACCCAACAGAAGCAATCATCAGCGCCAATCCCGCAAAAGCTTCCAGCAAATGTGCAATCAACGTCTGCGAGCCGAAGGAATCTTCTACAGCTTCATGAATCGTCTTCACTCCGGTTGTAGTTGCATCCGGCGACACCTCATGCAGAGCTTTCTCAAACTGAGCACGCAACGTGTCTGCTGGCACCGCCGCACGAATCGCTACTTCTATGAACGCCCGTGCAATGCCATAGAGCGGCGTGCCGGGGTCAGTCTGTGCTAGGCAAAAGTAAATCTCCGGCTTCGTGGCCTCCGTCACATCGCCCTGCTTCACATCTCCAATCACCCCTACAATGCGGGTATCCGCCCATCGCCCTGTTTTCCCCATCGAAAAAACATGCCCAATGGGGTCCCGACCGGACAGATACTTGTCCACAAATGCCTGGTTAACAACAATGACCACAGGCGAAGTTGACGTATCGTCATTTGTAAAAAATCGTCCGCGAATCATTGGAACGCCCAGCGTATTCACAAAGCCTGGCGAAGCCACACGCCCAGCAGCAGAAGGTGTCTTCCCGCGAGGAGCTTCCTTATGATCAAGATCGCCCATAATCGAGACTTGGAACTCTGTACGCATGGGAAGAACTGAGCTAAGCGCCGCATCCGTCACGCCAGGAATCGCCTGTACGCGCTCCAGCAATGGCAGATAATGCGTCTGCACAATGTTCTGCTCTTTGTCGTGCCTGACGCCGGTATCCCATGCAGGAGGATTCATAATCACCCCGCCGGACAAAACATTCTGCTGAGAAAATCCGAGTGGAACATGTCGCAACGCAAAAATCGTACGCAGAAATAATCCCGCACCAACCAGAAACACAAGCGTCAACGAAATCTGTGCTACTACCAGCACTTCGCGCGTGCGGTTCTGCTGCGCCGTTGCCGTGCTTGTTGCACCGTGCAACCGCGCCTGCACACTACGGCTCGACGCCCACAGCGCAGGAATCACCCCTACAACCACGGAAGTCACAATTGTCATAGTGGCAAGACCGCACAACAACCGCCAATCGAAATTCACTTCGTCGAAAAGACGATTCACATATCGGTGAATCTGATGCCGCATCAGTTGAAGAGCGACCTGCGCCAGCAGTAGACCCATAGCAGCGCCAATCCCGCTCAATAGCAAGCTCTCCACAAGCGACTGCTGCACCAGGCGTACGCGACCCGCGCCAAGAGCCGAACGAATCGCCTGCTCGCGGCCACGCGAAACCGCTCGCGTCAACATCAAGCTCGCCACATTCAGGCACGCCAGCGCCCAGATGCCAAACGCCACTCCGTACAACAATAGCAGTGGCTTACGAAGGCCTTCGACAAGCGAATGCTGATAGCTTGCCACCTTGACGCGCGTCGGCATCATATCGCCTTCCGGCGCTTCTTTCGCAATCACTGCCTGCGCCGTGCTTAGCCGCGCCTCAAGCTGTTCCGCGGTCATGCCATCCGGCAGCCGCGCAAACATTGTGCCGGAGACCTGCTGCTCGCCACTCATTGCGCTCTTGTTGGCAGCAGTGAGTGCCTGCGGCGACCACACCTGCATCACATCATCGCCCATTCGGAAACTGAATCCCGAAGGCATCACGCCGACAATCGTGTACGCATCTCCGCGAATCATAAGCGGCTGGCCCAGCACATGCGGATCAGCATTATAGAGCTTGTGCCACGCTCCATCGCTCAGCACAATTACACGCTCTTTGCCCGGATCATTCTCTTCCTCGCGAAAGCCTCGCCCAAGTTCAGGCTGCACGCCAAGCATGGAAAACGTGCCTGCTGTCACCATGATCTGTGAAGCCTGAAATCGTCCTCCCGGCCCTACAATACTCACCGGGCGCTCATTCATGCTCGTGCCCATCTGCAGGCGTGCCGCATCGCGTAGTTGCAGCATGTCCGCATAACTGAGATCAAAAAACTGATAATCAGGCTGATCTGGCTCGATCTTCACAATTCGATCCGGCTGCGCATACGGTAACGGCCGTAGCAAAACCCCATTCAGCACAGTAAAGACAGCAATGTTCGCACCCAGCCCAAGCGCCAATACAGCAATCGCCGTAAGCGCAAAGCCTGGAGACCTACGCCACTGACGTAACGCATGCCGCAAGTCCTGCAGAATTGAATTCATTGCCATTCCTCATCCGCCAATTCGCACTACTCTGTCCGCAATGCGCGCATAGGCTCTATAGCTGCCGCTCGACGTGCCGGCAACAGTGCAGCCAGCGCAACCATTAAGGCTGTTACCGCAACCGCTCCCAGCAGGGTCGTTGGATCTGCCGGAGTTACCTCATACAACTGGCTCTTAAGCAGGCGCGCCAGTGCAATCGTCGCAGGCAGCGCAACCACCGTTGCAATCGCCGCAACAATCACCATCTCCCGCAGTACCAGCGCAATCACACTCCACCGTTGTGCACCCAGCGCAAGGCGCACACCAATCTCGCGCGTGCGCTGCTCAGTTGAGTAAGCGAGCACGCCGTACAATCCAACTGACGCCATCAGCAACGCCAGTGCAGAGAAACCCATCGCCAGAATCGCCAGTGCCCGCTCATCCGCGGCGGCATAGTCAATCTGCTCATCCATCGTGCGTAGCCCATCCACCACCAGTGTCGGGTCCTGTGCATGAATCGCCTGGCGAATCATACCCTTCACGCTCTTTGGATCATGCGTTGTACGCAAATATATTTCCACGCCCCTCGGATGCTCATCTTGCAGATACGGTGTATAGACCGCGTCTCCTATCAGGGTGCGCAGATCCTGGTGCTTGATGTCACCCACGACGCCCACAATCGTGGTGTCATACTTCACATCCCCATCGCCTTCCGCAATCTGCTTGCCTATAGCATTTTGCGGACTGCCGAAGAACCTCTTCGCAAACGAAAGATTGACGACCGCAACCTTGGGCTGGCCTTTCGTATCCGTCTCAGTAAACTCACGGCCAACCAGCAACGGCTGCTTCAATGTGGCAAAGTACCCTGCAGTGATGCTTGGCTGCTCAAACCCCATGTGCTCGTCTTCGCCAGGCTTGTAGCCTTGAATGGAAAATTCCGAAGTATGAGTATCGCCCATGAGCTCAGGATCTGTATTGGCTGCAACAGAAGTAACACCGGGGATACGGCGCAAGCTCTCTATTGCACTGGCAATAATGCGCGGCGTGCGGTCTTCTCCGTAACCAGAGTCCGTGGGGTCGAACGAAAATTCGACCAAATGGCCGGTATCAAAACCAATTTCCCCATGACGAAGATTGTCTAGCGTACGCACAAACAAGCCTGCGCCACCAAGCAAAATCACGCTGAGCGTAATTTGTACGCCAACGGCAACCTTGCGAAACATCTGCGAATCTTTTGTCGCGGTGCCAGAATTCTGCCGCAGAGCACCCGCAAGATTCGGACGTAGAAAATGCAGTACAGGCGCAATGCTGAAGAGCAGGCTCACCACAAGCGCAATCAGCAGAGTAAAGAGAAGAATGCGTACGTCAATGGCAGCGGAGTATGGCTCTTCTCCAGGATTTGCATTCGTCAGTAGACGTACCAGCAGCGTCGTCACGGTAGGTGCCAGCGCCAATCCGGCCAATGCGCCAGCCAAACCAATCAAACCACCCTCCACCAGCAACTGCGCGGCAATGCGACCGCGCTTGGCACCCAATGCATAGCGCATCGACATCTCACGCGCGCGTGCCGACGCCCGCAACAGCAACAGGGTCGCGATGTTAATCGCACACATTGCCACTAACAGTCCCGCCATGCTCATCAAAATTCTCAGCGGCGTCTCTAAATCCATGCGATCCGGCGAAAAGCCTTTGGAGTCGTCAAGAACCTTGAGCGTCGAGTTATCGAGAAAGTTCTTTTTGAAGCGCTCCGAAGTTGATTTGTATAGCGTCAGCTCATATGCACGAAGTGAGTGCCATAGCGGCCCCAGGCTTGCCTCTGCCTGCTCCCGCGTAACACCCGGTTTAAGTCGCGCAGCCAATGTCAGCCATACAGATTGATGGTTGTTCAGGTTATCGCGATTCGCCGCCCATGGAATGGCTGTTTCCACCATCGTGATAGGAATAAAAATGCCTGGCTTGTAGCCGCCGATGGCAGAATCGAAATTCTCCGGCGCAACTCCGACAATTTCAAACGGATGCCCATTCACCAGCAGCGTCTGGCCAATCACATCCCGGGAATGGTTGAAGCGCGCCTTCCAGTAATCATGGCTCAGCACCACCACGGCGTTGTCGCCTTTTGCTGTCTCATCCTGTGGCGTAAGCAGACGACCCACGGCAGGCTGCAGCCCTAGAAGCTGAAAATAATTTCCCGTAACAATTTCGGCATCCTTATCCTCCGCCTGGTTATGCCACGAGATGCCAACATTCGTTCTATCCGCTGCAAGAATGCCCGTAAATGCCTGGTTCTTATCTCTCAGGTCCTTGTACATCGGATAGGAGAAATAATTCTTGCTATCTCCACCAAAACTGCTCATCGAGCCTGAGAATCCGCCCGTCCATTGAAAGCGCACCAATTCCTTCGGCTTCTGCACCGGCAACATACGCAGCAGTGCCTGATCGAAGAGCGTAAAGATCGCAGTATTTGCGCCAATGCCTAAGGCCAGCGTCAGCACCACCGTCAACGTAAAACCCGGTGACTTGCGCAACTGCCGTAGCGCAAAACGAACATCCTGCAGAAAAGCATTCATACAATTCCCCTATTCCGTGCGCAAAGCCCGCATCGGTTCAATCGCAGCGGCGCGCCGCGCTGGCACCAGTGACGCCACAAGCACCAGCGCAAAGATCGCCAGCGCAGCCAGCACAATCACCACCGGGTCCAGCGGACTGACTTCAAACAACAGTGTGCGCAGCAACCGAGTAGCAAACAAGCTTGCGACTACCCCAATTACGCATCCCGCTATTCCCAACTTGGCACCGGAAACCAGTACCAGCCGTAGAATGCTCGCCCGCTGCTCGCCAAGCGCCAAGCGGATCGCCATCTCCTGCGTACGCATTGCGGCAGAAAACGCAATCACCGAATAAATCCCCAGCACCGCGAGTAGCACGGCCGCTCCGGCAAAGCACGAAATGATTGCGGTGTTAAACCGACGCGGAGCCTGGCTACCTTCCACCACCTGGTCCAGCGTCTCCACATGCATCAGCGGCAGTTGCGGATCAATCGTGTGCATTGCACCAATAAGAGTGGACTTCATCGTCTCCGGAGGCAGTGAAGTCCGCAGCACAATCGCGCCATAATCACCTACCGTCATTCCCGGCTGCGCAAAACTCCCAAGCGATCGTGTCAACTGGCTCGCCGGCTGATAGAACTGCGGCAAGACAGGAGCATCCACTGCATCTTGCTTCACGTCGCTCACCACTCCAACCACGGTCATCCAGGGAAGCGGCGTCTCTACGGCGCCATGATGAAGGCGCTTACCGATCGGATCCTGTCCTGGCCAGTAGCGGTCCGCCAGCGTCTTATTCACAACCACAACCAGGGCTGATTGCGCGTTATCCGCATCGGTAAAGTCTCGTCCATGCAAAATCGTAATCCCTGCAGACTTGAAATAATCACCGATGACAGTCGAACTCCAAGCCGTCAAAATGCCGCCGCCCTTTGGTGGGACATATCCTTCCGGAACAAAACCATCATTGTTATTGCTGCCATTCGCTGGGACGCTGTCCGCGATCCCCGCATAGTCCACACCCGGTAACTGTCGCACCTTGTCGAGAGCAGCGGTCGTAAACGCATCCACGCTCGTCTGCGTGGAGTACTGCTGCGAAGGCAGGCTGTAAAACGCTGTCAACACATGATCTGCACGAAAACCAAGATCCACTTCGCGCAGCTTTTCAAAACTCCGCAGCAGCAAGCCCGCGCTAACCAAAAGCACCAGCGCCACGGCCACTTCCGTAATCACAAGCGCCGAACGCAGCCATGCATTCCGCGTGCCGCTCGTGCCCGTGCGCCCGCCTTCCTTCAGCGCTTCATTCACGCCCGTACGAGCTGCAGCCAGCGCCGGTGCAAGCCCGCAAACCAGTCCAGTCACCGCTGCCAGCAACAACGCAAAACCAACCACCTGCCAATCCAGACTAATAGCGCTAATGCGCGGCAGTGTCTCCGGCAACAGGCTGATCCCCACCTTCAACGCCACGGACGCCAGTCCCAGCCCCAGCAATCCTCCCGCAATGCTTAGCGTCAGCGCTTCCATCAGGTTCTGCCGCACCACCGTTGCTCCGCTCGCACCGAGCGCTAGGCGCACAGCAAACTCACGGCTCCGCCGGATCACCCGCACCAGCAACAGTCCCGCTAGATTTGCACACGCTATAAAAAGTACGACAGCCACGGCCAGGAACAACGTGCGGATCAGAGGCCGCGCAGTAGCTACAGTTTTTTCATCCAGCGGCTGTACCACCGTGTGGATATGAATGCTCGCAAACTCTGCTGGCCAGCCGCGCATGATCTGTTGCGCCACACGCTCACCATCCTGCCTTGCCTGCTCAATGCTCACGCCTGCTTTGAGGCGTCCCACCATCGAATAATTCCAACTTGCCTGATTCTTCAGCTCGCCCGGCGAAAAGCTCATCGGAATCCAAAGCTCGGAGCGGCTCAGTTGTCCCGGCTCCAGCGGAAACTCGAAATCGCGCGGCATCACGCCAATAATCTCGTACGGCTTACGATCTAGTTGGATCGTTTCGCCAATCGCTCGTGGATCACCATGAAAGCGGCTCATCCACGTCGCATAACTCAATACTGCCACTTGCGATTTAGCTTCGTCTTCCTGCTTCGTAAACACGCGGCCCATTGCCGGCGCAACTCCCAGCGCAGGAAACATACTCGCTGTCATTCGCGCTATAGAAATCTGCGCCGGCTCACCCGCTCCCGAAAGCTCATACATCCCGGTTCGATAACCGCCCAGGCCCGCGAAGCTGTGCGTGTCACGCATATATTGCAGCACTTCCGGCGCAGGCACAGCCGGTCCACCCGGAATGTCCAGCCCGTCGAGATGATCTCCAAAGGCAACCAACTGCTTAGCATCGGCAAACGGAAGCGGCCGCAGCAACACACCTTCCACAATCGAGAAGATCGTAACCGTAGCGCCAATGCCAAGCGCAAGCGTAAGAATCGCCGTCAGCGCAAACCCCGGCGCCTTACGCAACTGTCGCAACGCGTAACGCAGATCTTGGATCATCTCGATTGCCTCCTCATATCCGTTCTCTCTATTCAGCTCGCAACGCCTGCATCGGCTCTATAGAAGCTGCGCGCCGTGCCGGAATCAGCGCTGCAAGCAGGCCCGCGGCAACCAGCGATAGCGTAATCCAAAGCGTGTTGCCTGCTTCTTTTTGCGCATCGAAGTAAATCACCATGTCAATCACCGCGCGCACAAGTGCCGTCAGTACCAACCCAGCTACTGCACCGATACCAAGCATCCATACCACGCGGCGCATAACCATCCCCATCACACGGCGGCGCGTAGCACCAAGCGCCATGCGCACGCCAATATCGCGCGTTTGCTGCTCAACCTCATGGCTGACAAGGCCATAGAGTCCAACCAACGCAAGCACCAGAGCCAATGCAGCAAAGATGCCAAACAGCCAGCTCTCCATGCGCTGAAAAACCAGCGCCTGCGCAACAACCTCAGTCATCGTCTCCGGCGTTTTGAACGGCACCGTGGGATCAATCTCATGCAGAGCTGTGCGCAACTCCGGCACAATACTCTCCGGCTTCACATTCGTACTCACCATTAGGTTCATGCTGCTCAACATCGCGGCACGATCCTTCATCGCAATCGAACCTATCAGGTAGTCATGCTCGGCCAAAGGCGGCTCGTAAAGTGTCTGGCGGATATTGCCCACCACGCCCACGATGCGCGTCCAATCTGCTTCTTTGTCCGCGTCGTCCAGCCTCTGTCCCACCGCATCCATCTCGCTGGGCATAAACTTCTTCACAAACGCCTCGTTGACCACAATGGCGGTAGAGGGATTCTCTGGCCCGTCGAGGCTGGGGGAAAGCATCCTTCCACGCTTCAGCGAAATTCCGAAAACATCGAAATACCCTTCACTGACCATGCGGATCTCCGAAAGCCTTTCCTGCCCCTTGGGATAAGGCGGCTGGCCCGCAATATGCAGCTCGGAGTTCGAACCATAATTCTCAATCGGCACAATGCTGTTCACGCCCACAGCCTTTACACCGGGAATCCGCTTCACGCGCTCAAAAAACGGCTCGTAGAAATCTGCAATCGGATCACGCCCCGTATAACGTGCAGGCGAAAGATTGATCTCCGCCGTCAGGATATGCGCAGGATCAAAGCCAAGGTCCTCGTGGCTGTAACGCCCCACCATGCGAATCAGCATGCCGGAGACAACCAGCAACACCAGCGTCAGCGCCATCTGCACAACCACGAATCCCGCACGTAGACGATGCTGCCCACGCCCAGCACCTGCGCTGCCGCCCGATTTCAATGCTCTGTTTGGGTCCGTGCCCGCCATACGCAGTGCCGGATAAAGCGAAGCAACAACACTCACAACCACGGAGGCCGCAATCGCCGCGCTCAGTACCACCCAGTTCAAATGAATATCCGCCCCGCGCGAGAGCGCATGAATCAGGAACAGGCGCATCAGGTCCAGCATGCCCCACGCCAACAGCACACCGCCTAGCGCACCAGCAAGCGCCAGCAGCAGGCTTTCCGTAAGCACCTGGCGAACAAGCCGACCGCGCTGCGCGCCAATCGCAGTGCGCATCGCCATCTCGCGCTCGCGCTTCACACCGCGCACCAGCAGCAACCCGGCCACGTTCACGCAACCAATTGCAAGAACGGCAAGCACAGCAGCAAGCAACGTCCACAGCGGCCCCTGAGTCTGCGCGTTCACGCTCTTAGACAGCGGCATCAGCTTTACGGTGCGGCCTTCATCATGGTCAGGATTAGCCTTGCCCAGGTTGCTGAAAACATGCGACAGGTCCGCCTGCGCCTGCTCCATGCTCACGCCATCCTTGAGCCGCGCCACTGTCTGCAACCAATGGCTGCCCCGACCTTTCATCCAGGACTCGTTAATATGCAGTGGCGTATAGATGGCATCACGTTCACTCAGCGGGAAACGAAACCCAGCCGGCATCACGCCAATAACTGTGTATTCGCGGCCATCAATCTTCACCGAGCGATTCACAATATTCCGGTCGCCACCAAAATACTTCTCCCAGGCGTCATATCCCAGCACCACCACATCATTCTTACCGTCCAACTCTTCCCCTGGCAGATACGTGCGGCCCATCAGCGGACGCACGCCAAAAACCGTGAAGAAGTTGTCCGTACTGCGCACCGCGTCCAGCAAAACTGGCCCGGAAACCGGCGTTTCCACCGTTGCACTCTGATAAGCGCTATACCCCGCCAGCGCCGCAAAGCTCTGCGCCTGCGACCGCTCATCCTGGTAGCTCGGCCACGAAGCAGGCTGGTTGTACCCGCTCCGGCTCCTGCTGTGCACATCCACAATGCGCGCCGGATTGTCATACGGAAGCGGCTGCAGAATCACCGTATCGATAACGCAAAACACCGCTGTTGCCACACCAACGCTCAGCGCCAGCGTAAGCACAACAGTCAGCGCAAATCCCGGCGAACGCCGGAACTGCCGCATCGCGTACTGCAAATCCTGCACCGCGCCCTGAAACACGATTACGCCTCCACTTCAGCGGTCAGCTTGCGCAGCTCATCCTCGCTCACAACCTTGCCGTCAAATAGGTGCACTTCACGCTGTGCATGCTTCGCAAACCGCGGGTCGTGCGTCACCATGCAGATCGTCGAACCCTCGCGATGCAAATCAGCCAACAAGTGCATAACTGCCTCGCCGTTCTTCGAGTCCAGGTTTCCAGTAGGTTCGTCCGCCAGCAGAATCGAAGGCGAACCCGCCAGTGCACGCGCCACAGCCACACGTTGTTGCTGACCGCCCGAGAGCTGCGCCGGATAGTGCCGCATGCGGTGCGCCATATTCACGCGCTCCAACGCTTCCTTCACGCGCTTCTTGCGCTCTGCCGAAGGCATGCCCGCGCGATACGTAAGCGGCAGCTCAACATTCTCTTCCACGGTCAAATCGCCAATCAGGTTGAAGCTCTGGAAGATGAACCCAATCTCCTGGTTGCGAATCCGCGACCGTTCGCCAAAGCTCAGGTTCTCGACAGGCTTGTTGTTCAGCATGTACTTGCCGCCCGTCGGCGTATCCAGCAATCCAAGAATCGATAGCAAGGTTGACTTGCCACAGCCCGAAGGCCCGCTCATCGCCACGTACTCGCCGCGCGAGATGGTGAGATGAATACCGGAGAGCGCATGCGTCTCCACTTCGTCGGTGTAAAACACCTTCGTCAGACCATCAATTTCAATCAACGTATCGTTAGCCATGCGTTCCCCCATTGAAGTTTTCTGACACTGTTCTTACTGCAACCTGATCCTGTCCACACCGTCGTAATGCGACATATCGGAGAGAATCACCGTGTCGCCTTCCTTCAGCCCGTCCATCACCTGGATGTACTGCACCGAAGCCCGTCCCACCTTCACCGGCACGCGCGTCGCATACTTGTGGTCCGCATCTTCCTTAAACAGGCTCAACGTCGAGTTCTCCTGTCCAAGCGCCGGGCGCCCCACGTACAGCACATTCCGCAAGTTTTCGAGGTCGATGGTTCCATCCACGCTCAGGTTTGGCACTGCACCCGGAGGCAGCTCGCCATCCAGAACTACGTCAACCGTTCGCGTTCCGTTCACAACTGAGGGATCAATTCGCGTAACATGTCCCGCCACAATCCCGTTATGCGTATCAATCGATGCTTTCAGCCCAATCGTGATGTCATGCGCCTGCGTCTCGGCAATCTGCAGCGCAGCCTTCAGCTTGTCCGGCTGAATCACCTCCGCCACCGACGTTCCCGCCGTCACACGCTGCCCCACCTGCACCGGCATCGCCAACGGAGCAAGCTCACCGACAATCCCCGCCTTCACCTGCAGCGCATCCGATTGCTTTTGATAGAGCGCCAGCAAAGCCCGCGCCTGATCCACCTTGGCGCGAGACGAAGCCAGTTGCACATCAATCGCCTTTTCGTTCACGGAGATTTGCTGCTGGCTGAGATTATGCTGTGTCGTCAGTTGGTCAGCCGTACCCTTCGACTTCTGATAGGCCAGCCCGGAAATCACACCCAGCTCATAGAGCTTCTTGTCCGTCTGCGCCTGCAGCGTGTCCTGCGTGTAGTCGGCGCTCACCGCCGCCGCAGCCGTCTTCTTGTCCATCAGCGTGCTTTGCAGCGTGGCCTGCAGACTCTTGTAGTCTGCCTCCGCGCCCTTCAACGCCAACTGGGCATCAAGCAGCTTTTGCTCCAATTGAGGGTCAGAGAGATCCATCAGGATCGTATCCGGCGTGACCTTTGCGCCCGGCAGCACACGAATGTGCACCACCGTCGCATCCGTCAGCGCCGGAATCAACCGAATCGCGTCTTCTCGCGGAACCAGCAGGCCCGTGGAGCCGCGCACCTGGCGAACCATATCGCCGCGCTTCACCGTATCCGGCCAAACAGCCGAGGCGTCCACAGTGGGAGCCGCAGGCTTCAGTCGCGAAACAAGGAATCCGGCCACAGCCAGAACCACCAGAGCCAGAACGATCCAAACAGCCGTCTGACGCTGCCTCTTTTTCTTAATATCGGGGCGCGCAATGTCCATGACATCGAACATAACTGCACGTCACGTGCCAAATCTACACGCACCATGAATGATTGATTTTATTAGGCTTACAAGTAACTAAAAGGTTCGGCGCCCGCTATCCCACTGACCGCTGACAAACCCAACTGTTCGGAATCGAACAATATTCGAGATGCAATTGCCTCTGATTATGCAGACGCAGGAAAGACAGCCGGGACTTTACCCCGGCATAAAGTCAGCAAGGAGAATAGGGCTTCAGCCCAAGGGTATGCCTTCGCATCTTTCTATCCAGCATTTCAGTCCCGCCCAACCGAGCTAAAAGCTAACAGCTAGAAGCTAAAAGCTGCTTTTTCACTTCCGCTTCCAGCGAACCCCATCCTTGGAGTCCTCAATAATGACGCCCTTTTCCGCCAGCTCATTGCGAATCTGGTCAGCGCGGCCAAAGTTCCGCATCTTCTTGGCCTTCGTCCGCTCTTCTACCAGTGCGTCAATCTCGGCATCCGTCAGCCCCTGCCGCGCCAGCAGTTCCGGAGCAATCTCCCGCCCCTCCGTCTGCGCCCAGGCAACCGCGTGCTCCGTCGGCCCCGCATCATGGTCCTCAATCACGTCAAACACCGCGTCAAAATCGCGCAGCACCGAAAGCACCGCCTCGCGATCCCCAGCCAGAAACTCGCCCTTATCCAGCGCCGTGTTCGCCGCCCGCACCAAATCAAAAATCGGAGCCCGCGCATCAGCGGTATTCAAATCATTTCCCAGCGAAGCAAAATAATCCGCACGCGCCTTCTCGGCAGCAGCCTTCATCGCCTCGCTCGAACCGTCCGCCAGCGAAGCCTTCGTCAGCCGGTCATGAAAAGTCCGCAGCCGCTCAATCGCATTCGTAGCCTCGGTTAACCCATCAAACGTAAAGTTCAACTGGTGCCGATAAGGCACCGAGATCAACGCCAGCCGAATCGCCGAAGCCTTATACCCCTTCAGCAGCAGATCGCGAAGCGTATAGAAATTCCCTTCGCTCTTCGACATTTTCTTGCCGTCCACCAGCAGAAACCGCACATGCATCCAGTGCCGCGCAAATGGCTTGTGAGTCGCTGTCTCGCTCTGTGCAATCTCGTTCTCGTGGTGCGGAAACATCAAGTCCTCGCCGCCCGCGTGCAAATCCAGCGTCTCGCCCAGGAACTCCATCGCCATCGCCGAGCACTCAATATGCCATCCCGGCCGCCCGCGCCCAATCGCCGTATCCCAGGACGTCTCCCCCGGCTTCACAGCCTTCCACAGCGCAAAGTCGCGCGCCGAGTCCTTCTCGTACTCGTCCACATCCACTCGCGCCCCGTCCTCAATCCCAGACAGGTCTTTCTTACTAAGCTTTCCGTACTCCGGAAACGACTTCAGCCGGAAGTACCAGCTCCCGTCCTCTGTCTTGTAAGCCGCACCAGCCGCATCAAGCCGCTGAATCAGCTCCACCATCTTCTCGATGTGCTCGGTAGCTCGCGCAATAAACTCCGGCTTCTCGACGCGCAGCGAGTCCAGGTCGTCAAAAAACGCCTCGACAAACTTGGGAGTATATTCGCCAATCGGAATCCCACGCTCAGCCGCATTGCGAATAATCTTGTCGTCCACGTCGGTAATGTTCATCACGTGGCGAACCTTCACCCCGGTCAGCTTCAAAAACCGCCGCAGCACATCCACCTGTAAAAACGTGCGGAAGTTGCCAATATGGCCGTAGTCATACACCGTAGGCCCGCAGGCATACATACGTAGCTCGCCGCCGTCAGCCGGCGCAAGCTCATCCAGTTGTCCCGAGAGAGTATTAAAGAGGCGAAGCGTCATCAGGAAAGAGATACAAACTTACAAAGTAGGCCATTATCTGCCCTTACGATTGTACCAGCGCGAGCGCAGCTCGCAGTGGCTGCATGCAATGCCGCACCACGCGCAGTGGGCCCGTCCGGCGAGGACAAAACAAACACGCTCAAACACCCAGCGCCAGCGAAGCATCCGCTGAGAGTGCACTCCCAGCAAACTCCCCCGCCTGAAACCGCGGCCACGCCGCCGCCGCAATCATCGCCGCATTATCGGTAGAAAGCGCCAGCGTAGGAAACGCAATCTTCACGCGCCGATTCGCAGCCTCCGCAGCAAACCTCTCCCGCAACTCCCGATTCGCAGCCACCCCGCCCGTCACCAGCACATGCTTCGCACCGACAGACTCAGCAGCCGCAAAGGTCTTCTTCAGCAAATCCCCAACCACCGCAGCCTGAAAGCTCGCAATCAAATCCAGCACATCTTGCGAGCACAACTCCAGCGCCTCTTCCTGCGTCTTAGGCGTCTTCACCCCGGCCAGAATCTTCGCATGCCGATCTTCCGCACCTTCGCGAAGCCCATTTAACTCCACATGCCGCAGCACCGCCGTCTTAATCCCGGAAAACGAAAACAAAAAATGTGGGTCCAGATCCGCAATCGGCGCAGTCTTCGCACCCTTCGTCCGTGGAGCCTTCCCATGCAAATGAGCCTTGTTCTTGATCCGCGCAAAGGTAAACGGCACAGCCTTCGGATCACCAAATTTCGCCAGCGCATCAATCCACGGCCCGCCGGGATACCCCAGCCCCAGCAGCTTCGCCACCTTGTCGTAAGCCTCGCCTGCCGCATCGTCGAGCGTTCGCCCCAGCAGCTTGTAGGACCAAGCCCCATGCGCCGGAGTAGCCAAATATAAAGCCGTATGTCCGCCCGAAACCACCAGCGCCAGCGCAGGCTCACCCTCAAACGAATCACCTTCAACCTGGGTGCCCCATTCGTGCGACGATTTTGTCGCACGGGAGGGGTCGCTGCCCATGAATCGCTCTCGCTCATTCAGCAGCACCGCATGAATATGCCCCTCCAGGTGATTCACCGCAATCACCGGCTTCTCGTCCGCAAACGCCAGCGCCTTGGCATACGTAATGCCCACCAGCAACGCGCCCGCCAATCCCGGCCCGCTCGTTACCGCAATCGCATCTAAATCCTCAAGCGCGACTCCAGCCTCTTTCAGCGCCGCATCCACAACAGGCACAATCGCCCGCAGATGTTCGCGGCTGGCCAACTCCGGCACCACCCCGCCATACTTCGCATGGGTAGCAATCTGCGAAGCCACCACAGACGAAAGCGTCCGCGACCCGCGCTCGACCACCGCCGCCGCCGTCTCGTCGCACGAGCTTTCAATCCCCAGGATGAGGCCCTTCTTCATCTCTTTTAGTTTAAGACCTATGCAACGCGAGACAATAAACCAGATGGCAACTTCGCCCCAATTTACCGCCGCGCTTCGCATCGTTGAAACACTACGAAGTGCAGGCCACGAAGCCTACTTAGCAGGCGGCTGTGTCCGCGACCTGCTGCTCAACCGCGCCCCCAAAGACTACGACGTAGCCACCTCCGCAACCCCGGACGTAGTGCTCAACAGCTTCCCCCGCACCTTCGCTGTAGGCGCACACTTCGGCGTAGTCCTGGTAGCAGACGAAGATGCGCTCACCGAAGTAGCCACCTTCCGCAGCGACGGAGCCTACTCCGATGGCCGCCGCCCCGACGCCGTGCGTTATACCCTCAGCGCCGAAGAAGACGTCCAGCGCCGAGACTTCACCATCAACGGCCTGCTACTCGACCCCACAAATCTCGCATCGAAAAATCTCCGCGAAGCAGTACGAGATCACGTCAACGGCCTCGCCGACCTCGATGCCGGCATCCTCCGCGCCATCGGCACCCCCGTACGCCGCTTCGAAGAAGACCAGCTCCGTCTCCTCCGCGCCATCCGCTTCGCCGCCCGCTTCGGTTTCACCATCGAACCCGCAACCCACGCCGCCATCCAGCACCAAGCCGCCAAAATCGCCAACGTAAGCCGCGAACGAGTCCGCGACGAGCTAACCAAAATGCTCACCGAAGGCCACGCACGCCGCGCCTTCGAGCTCCTCGACGAAACAAAGCTTCTCCCCGAAGTCCTCCCCGAAATCGCAAAAATGAAAGGCGTAGAGCAGCCCCCGCAATACCACCCCGAAGGCGACGTCTGGACCCACACCCTCATGCTGCTCGAACAGCTTGAACCCAACGCCCCGCTCACCCTCGCATGGGGAGCGCTCCTTCACGATGTAGGCAAACCCGCCACCTTCCAGCGCGCCGCCGACCGCATCCGCTTCAACGGCCACGCGGAAGTCGGCACCGCCATCGGAGCGGAAATCTGCCGCCGCTTCCGCTTCTCCAATGACGAGACCCGCCAAATCCTCGCGCTCATCGAAAACCACATGCGCTTCGCCGACGCCGACAAGATGAAGCCCTCCACCCTGAAGCGCTTCTTCCGCCTCGAAGACTTCCCACAGCACATCGCCCTGCACAAAATGGACTGCCTGGCAGGTAGCCGCAACCTCGACCACTACAACTTCGTCCGCGAACACTATGAAGCCATGCCGGAAGAAACAGTCCGCCCCACGCCGCTACTCACCGGCCGCGAACTCATCGCGTTAGGCTTCCCCCCCGGCCCGCAATTCAAAGAAATCCTCCACACCGTAGAAGACGCCCAGCTCGAAGGCTCCATCACCACCCCCGAAGAAGCCCTCGCCCTCGTGCAATCCCGCTTCACGCCCACACAATCAGTTTGAAGGGTACGGGCTTCAGCCCGTACATTCTCGTCTGCTAAGAGGTAATAGGGCTTTAGCCCCTGGGGAAGATTTAAGCCAGTTTCCTCGGCGAAAATACACACATGCCCTCAAGCACTCCGCGCCAATTTGACGCAGCCGTGAGCCAATACGATCTGGTCATCCTCGGCGCAGGAGCCGCAGGCCTCATGTGCGCCGCCCAAGCGGGCCAGCGCGGCAAGCGAGTCGCATTACTCGACCACAATGGGCAGCCAGGCCGCAAAATCCTCATCTCCGGCGGAGGCCGCTGCAACTTCACCAACCTCCACACTGCGCCCGACCGCTACCTCTCGCAAAACCCGCACTTCGCCAAGTCGGCCTTAGCCCTCTACCAACCCGCACACTTTCTGGAACTCATCAACCGCTACCACATCGCCTACCACGAAAAAACCTTAGGCCAGCTCTTCTGCGACCAATCTGCCCGCCAAATCCTCGACATGCTCCTTGCCGAATGTGAACGCGGCAAAGTAGAAATCTTCCTTAACGCCCGCGACATCTCCGTCCAAAACGAGCAAAACAATTTCCGCATCACCAGCACCCAGGGCGAATTTCAATCCGAAGCATTAGTAGTCGCCACAGGCGGCCTCTCTATCCCCAAGCTGGGTGCAACAGCCTTCGCCTACGATGTCGCAAAGCAGTTCAACCTCCGCATCATCCCACCACGTCCCGCCTTAGTCCCACTAACGCTCGGCAATCAGGAAGCCGCCTGGACTGAACTCTCTGGCGTCTCGACGGAAGTCCTCGCATGGACCGAGAATCTCACCATCAAACCCAACCACCAACCTCCACCCCGCTTCCGCGAAAAGATGCTGCTAACCCACCGCGGCCTTAGCGGCCCAGCCATCCTGCAAGCCTCGTCCTACTGGCAACCTGGCCACCCCATCTACATCGATTTCGCCCCACAAACGGCAAAGAGCGAGCATCCGCTCGCCCCTCTCTTCGCCAAAAATGCCCGCCGCGACGCAACCAGCTTCCGCCAGGCCCTCCGCGAAATCCTCCCGCAGCGCCTAGCCAACCACCTCGCCGAAACCGCCGCCCCCACAGGTTGGACCAACGCCGCTCTCGAAGCCGCCGAACAAAATCTCCGCCGTCACAAGTTCCACCCCATCGGCACAGAAGGCTACGAGAAAGCCGAAGTCACCGCCGGCGGCATCGACACCCGCGACCTCCACGCCCGCACAATGGAATCCCGCACCACGCCCGGCCTTTTCTTCATAGGAGAAGCCGTAGACGTAACCGGCCACCTCGGCGGCTATAACTTCCAGTGGGCCTGGGCCTCCGCCGTCGCCGCAGCAAACGCACTTTAACCATGCCAGACCGCCTTATTCGTGATGGGCCGGGTTATTCTTCGCAGCTTCCTCATCGATCCGGGTATTTTGCGCCGCTGTAATCAGCCAGCGCCCTTTTTTCTGCACCAGAACAAACGTCAAAATACCTGTGGAAGGCGGAAAAACGCGCCCCTGCATCCCCGTAAAGCCATCTCCGGCCCCTGTCGCCGTTACAATCGCAACGTGTGGAGCAATGCCGCGAATACTCACCTCTTTCCAAGGGTAGAGATTGCGATTCTTGAAGATGGTTTGATGGAAAGCCTCATGTGCCCGGTAGACTTCGTCGCGCCCCCGCCACCACATCCCGGTCACATTAACCCACTGCACGTCTTCCGTCATGTCAGCCACATAAGCCTTCATGTCGTGATGGTTCCATGCCTCGATTTCATGATCGAGCACAGCGCGAATCGCAGCCTGGTCTTTAGGGTTCAACTCTTCGCCCCGCGCCGAAGCAGCGAAGCACACTACCAGTAGAAGAGCAAAAAGGGCGTTGCAATGTTTTTTCATGCGCCAAACGTTAGCACAGGTTTTGGCGCATGGCTGGAAATTTATTCCTGCGGCTGAGGATATTGCTGCGCCGGATACTGCTGCTGTTGCGGATACCCTTGCTGCGGCGTCTGCTGTTGCTGTTGATCCTGCTGTATCTGCTGCTTCAACTGTCCCGCATCCGCCGGTAGCGCCCCAGCCGTCTTCGGCGGAGTCAGCACAAACCCACTCCGAACCAGCGCAAAGCCTTGCATCGGCAGCTCCGCCTGCAGCAAATCATTCTTGGGCCCGGCAAAAATCTCCGTCTTCGCGCCGCTAATCGTAACCGTCAGGTGCTGCACCACAACCGGCTTGCCGTCGAGCGTCCCCTGCTCCGGTCCGTCCGTTACCACCGTCACCGGAACCACCGAGCCGGCCTGCTTGGGAACAATCGCCCATATATCGCTGCCCTTCTGTGTCACACACATTGCCAGCAGAGTCTGCAGCGCCCCGGGATCAAAGTCCGCAAGAAACACGGCACCCGCATGCGCATCCAGCCGCGTCGTAGTCGCGCGTCCATTCGCGGAGATGTTCAAAAGAAGATTCGCAGCAGCCGAAGCGGCAACCGGCTTCGCACCCGTGCCCGCCACATCCGGCTTGGCAATAATGTTGACAGCCGTGCCGTTCACAATGCCGCTGGCCAGCACATGCTTCAGGCGGTTCGCCGAATCCAGCCGTTCCGTCTTCGAGAGCTGATAATTCAGCCCCTGCATCGACACATTCACCAGCGACTCAGAGCTGATACCACCCTGCGCAGCCGCAAATTTAAAGCTGGCCGTCCCGACCTGCTTTCCATTCTGGCTGACAGTAAAACTGGCCGACTGCGCCGAAGCAGCCGCCGCACCCAAAGCAATCAGGCCCGCAAGGACCAAGGTAAAACGTAAGCGTTTCATACGTTTGTATAGACACGGTTTTTGCAACAGAGTTGCAAAAACAGGGACAGAGGGACCAAGAGAAAAGGGACAAAGGCAATATACCGGACAATTCCGGCCTTCCTTTGTCCCTCTGTCCCTATTTCCCTTTATCCCTACTTCTTAGCTGTCGCGAAGCGTTCATTCACAACCGCCCAGTTCACCACATTCCACCAGGCAGCCAGGTAATCCGGCCTCTTGTTCTGGTACTTCAGGTAGTAGGCGTGCTCCCAAACGTCATTGCCAAGAATGGGATACAGCCCCTGCGAGAGCGGCGTGTCCTGGTTTGGCGTGGTCAGAATCGTCAGCTTGCCGTCCTTGAAAACCACCCAGCCCCAGCCCGAGCCGAACTGCTTCGCCGTCGTCTCGTTGAAGGTCTTCTTGAAGGTCTCAAAGTCGCCGAAATCCGCCTTGATCTGGTCAGCAATCGCGCCCGTGGGCTCGCCGCCAATGCCCGGCGTCCCCGCCGGTCCAAGAATCGTCCAGAAAATCGAGTGATTCGAGTGTCCGCCGCCGTTGTTGCGCACAACGCCGCGAATATCCTCGGGAATCGCATTCAGATCCGCAACCAGCTCGTCCACCGTCTTCGAGCCCAGTTCAGGATGCTTCTCAATCGCGCCATTCAGGTTGTTGATATAAGCCTGGTGATGCTTGCCATGATGCAGCTTCATCGTTTCCGTATCGATGAAGGGCTCAAGAGCCGCGTGGTCATAGGGAAGTGCGGGCAATTCATAAGCCATGAGTCAATTCTCCTCGTTCCAGATTGTAGCCGCTTCCAGTGACGCCAGTGTCAAATGTCCGTCACTGTCTTCACTGCCAATGGATGCCTCGAATCCGCCCCGCGTTTCATCTCTTTCCGAAAAACTGCCCCGTCTTTGCGTAAAGTTGCCGCTTTTCCAAACTGCGGTACAAAACCCTTTCGATATCGAAGTGTATGCAACTTTCATATCCACGCAATCATCAAGAGCGTACGATAGATAGCGCATTTGGCTTTCTGTTTTCCGACCATGAGCGAATATCCTTCTTATCGTTGGCTTCCTCAGCAGGGCGAGGCATTTGGCGCGCCCGGCCTGCCTCCACGCTGGACTTCCGCCGTTAAAGACTCCATCGGCACCGCCTACTCGGCGTCGAGCCGTCTCTGGTTCACCTGCTCGCACGGCATTGTCAATGAGCTGTACCACCCCACCATCGACAAGCCCCAGATCCGCGACTTCGAGTTCATGGTGACGGACGGCGAAACCTTCGCCCATGAAGAAAAGCGCGATCTGCTTACCAGCTTCGAGTACATTCATCCCGAAGCTCTCGGCATTCGCTACATCAACCGCGACCCCGATGGCCGTTACACGCTCATCAAGGAAGTCATCACCGACCCGCATCACTCGGTCCTCCTCGTCAACGTGCGTATCGAAGGCCACCACGAACTGGTTCAGCGCCTCAAGGTCTACGCGTTGCTGGCCCCGCATCTCGACGGCGGCGGCGCAGGCAACAATGGCCGCGCCGTAGACGTTGCCGGTTACAAAATGCTCTTCGCGTGGAAGAACGATATGTCGCTCGTCATGGGCGCATCTTGTGGCTTCACCCGCGTCTCCTGCGGCTTCGTCGGCCAAAGCGACGGCTGGCGCGACCTCAAGGAAAACTTCCACATGGACTGGGAGTTCGGCTCCGCTTCCAACGGCAACATCGCCCTCTTCGGCGAGTTGGACATGAACTGCGCCGGAACCGATGGAGCCCGCGCCTTCACCGTCGCCATCGGCATCGGCAACACCCCACATACTTCGCTCCAGAAAACTCTATCCGCCCTCGTCATGCCCTACGCGGAGCATCGCAAGCGCTACATCGAACAGTGGCACCGCGTCGCCAACCCCGAGTGGCTCGCCGAAAAATCCCATGACGGCGGCCTGCTCATGCGCACCAGCCACAATGTCCTCCTCGCCCATGAAGACAAGACATATTCCGGCGCATTCGTAGCCTCAGCCTCCATCCCATGGGGCCAGGCCAAAGGCGACGACGACCTCGGCGGCTACCACCTTGTCTGGACCCGCGACATGGTACAGACGGCCGGTGCGCTGCTGGCCTGCGGACGCGCGGAGACTGCGCGGCGCGCGCTTGTCTATCTCGCCTGTACCCAAAAGCCGGACGGCGGTTTTGCCCAGAACTTCTGGGTCGATGGCCGCCCCTACTGGTCCGGCATGCAGCTCGACGAGGTCGCCTTCCCCATCATCCTCGCCTGGCGTCTCTGGAAAGCCAACGCCACAGGCGAGCTCTCCATCGTCCCCTTCGTAGAACGCGCCGCAGGATTCCTCCTCAAACACGCCCCCATCACCCAGCAGGAGCGCTGGGAAGAAAACTCCGGCTACTCCCCGTCCACCCTCTCCGCCGTCATCGCCTCCCTCATCTGCGCTGGTGAAATCCTCCGCGCCCACGATTCCACGGAAATGGCTACCTTTGTCGAGGAATACGCCGACTGGATGGAAGGCCACCTCGAAGACTGGACCGTAACCAACGACGGCGTGCTGCACCCCGACATCAAGCGCCACTACATGCGCGTCCGTCCGCCGGAAACCGGCAACGCCTACGACGAAGAAGGCGCAGGCACCGAGACCATCCACCTCAACAACCGCCCGCCCAACACGCGCTACGAATTTGAAGCCCGCGAAATCATCGATGCCGGCTTCCTCGAATACGTCCGCTACGGCATCCGCCCCGCTGGCTCACAGCTCATGGAAGACTCGCTCAAGGTCGTAGACCACGTCCTCAAGCGCGACCTCCCGCAGGGCCCCGGCTGGCTCCGCTACAACTGGGACGGCTACGGCAACGGCGACCACGGCGCTCCCTTCACCGGCTACGGCCAGGGCCGCGTATGGCCGCTGCTCACCGGCGAGCGCGCCCACTACGAGCTAGCCGCCGGGCGCGACATCTCCCCGCTCATCAAGACCTACGAAGGCTACGCCACCCTTGGCCAGATGATGCCCGAGCAGGTCTGGGACGAGCCCGACATTCCCCGCCGCGGCCTGCATTTCGGCGACCCCGCTGGCTCCGCCACCCCGCTCGTCTGGGCGCACGCCGAATATCTCAAGCTCCTCCGCTCCGCCAAAGACGGCCAGGTCTTCGACCGCATCGAGTCGGTTTACAACCGCTATTGCACCCCCGATGGCCCGCAACCCCGCCGGAATCTTGAGATTTTCACCTTCCGCCGCCCCATTCAACGCATCAAACCCAACGAGACATTAAGGATTCTCGTAGAAAGCCCCTTCGAGATAACCTGGTCCGCCGACAACTGGCAGACCGTCCAGACCTCGATGAGCAACACCATGGGCAGCTCGGGCTACTTTGCAGACATTCCCCCGCACGCAGGTGCTACCCAGATTGCTCTCACTTTGCGGTACACCGATACCGGGCAATGGCTTGGATACAATGTAGTTGTAGGCATTGTCTCCAGATAACGCATCTCTTCAACAGGCGCACGCCTCCATTCGTAATCAACAAGGCGCGCCTTCCCCAACGAAAGGACCCTGCACTATGTCAACAAGCGCGGAAACTCTCTCCCCCGCCCAGCTAGATCAGCTCTCCATCAACACGCTCCGGCTTCTTGCCGTTGATGCCGTGCAAAAGGCCAACAGCGGCCACCCCGGCGCGCCCCTCGGCTGCGCCCCCATTGCGTACCTGCTCTACCACAAGCTCATGAAGCACAACCCCGCCAACGCCAAGTGGGCAGACCGCGACCGCTTCGTCCTCTCGAACGGCCACGCCTCGGCGCTGCTCTACTCCGTGCTTCACCTTTCGGGCTACAAGGTCTCCATCAACGACCTCGAAAACTTCCGCCAGTTGCACTCCATCACTCCCGGCCACCCTGAATCCCTCGACACCGAAGGCGTGGAAGTGACCACCGGCCCCCTCGGCCAGGGCATCGCCATGGCCACAGGCCTCGCCATCGCGGAAAAGCATCTCGCCGCCATCTACAACAAGCCGGATTACAAGGTAGTTGACCACTACACCTACGCCCTCTGCGGCGACGGCGACCTCATGGAAGGCATCTCGCATGAAGTGGCCTCCCTCGCCGGAACCCTCGGCCTCGGCAAGCTCATCTGGTTCTGGGATGACAACCTCATCTCCCTCGACGGCCCCACCAACCTCAGCTTCACCGAAAACGTTCTGAAGCGCTTCGAGGGCTATCACTGGCACGTCCAGATCGTCGAAGACGGCAACAACCTTGAGCTACTCGAAGCCGCTATCGCCGCCGCCAAGGAAGTCAAGGACAAGCCCTCCTTCATCGCCGTCCGCACCACTATCGGCTACGGCAGCCCCAAGGCAGGCACCAACGCCGTCCACGGCGAGGCACTGGGCGCAGCGGCTGTTGCGGAGACCAAGAAGAACTTCGGCTTCCCGGAAGACAAGTCCTTCTACGTGCCGGAAGAAGCCGCCGCCAACTGGGGTACGATCGGCCCCAAGGGCGCAGCCGCGGAAGCAGAATGGACCAAGCTTTTTGAAGCCTACTCCAAGGATTACCCCGAGCTCGCCGCCCAGTTCACCCGCGCCTTCAAGGGCGAGCGCAAGGCTGGCTGGGAAAAGTCCGTCCCCGTCTTCCCGACCGAAAAGAAGGTTGCCACCCGCAATGCCGGCCAGGTTGTCCTGAACGCCCTTGCGAACGACGTTCCCGAGCTCTTCGGCGGCGCGGCTGACCTCACGGCCTCCACCAAGACCATCTTCAAGCCGGGCGCGAACTTCCACGTCGATCCCGAAGGCCGCAACGTCTTCTTCGGCGTCCGCGAATTCGGCATGTTCGCCGCGGTCAACGGCATGGCGCAGCACGGCGGCCTGCTGCCCTTCGGCTCCACGTTCTTCACCTTCGCCGACTACGGCAAGAACGCTATCCGCATCGGCTCCATCCAGCAGTCGCATGCGCTCTACATCTTCACGCACGACTCCGTAGGCCTCGGCGAAGACGGCCCGACGCACCAGCCCATCGAGCAGTTGACGATGCTGCGCGCCATCCCCGGACTCACCGACTACCGCCCCGCCGACGCCAACGAAACGGCAGCGGCATGGCGCCTGGCTGTGGAACGCGCTGAGCCCAGCTTCTTCGCTCTCAGCCGCCAGGACCTCCCCGTCATCGACACCACGAAGATCAATGTCTATGAAGGCGTGAGCAAGGGCGCTTACATCCTGGAAGACGCCAAGGACGCCAAGGTCATCCTCATCGGCACGGGTTCCGAAGTCTGGTTCGCCGTCGAAGCCAAGAAGCTTCTCGAAGCCGAAGGTATCGCCGCCCGCGTCGTCAGCTTCCCCTCGTGGGAACTGTTTGAGAAACAGAGCGACGAGTACAAGGCCAGCGTTCTTCCCGCGGACGTACCCAAGCTCGCCATCGAAGCCGGTTCGGAGCTCGGATGGTGGAAGTGGGTTGGCTCCACCGGCGACGTCCTCGCCCTCGACCGCTTCGGCGCGTCGGCTCCCGGCCCCATCGTCTACAAGGAACTCGGCTTCACCCCCGAGAACGTTGCAGCCAAGGCCAAGAAGCTAATCAAGTAACAAAGGCAGGAACGTAGGGATTAAGGACATAGGGACTAGAAAAGCCGCAAGCAAAGACACCAGTAGTTTTCCTGGTCCCTAGTCTCTATGTCCCTGGTCCCTATAACTCCGAAGGAGTTTGCATGAAGCTCGTAATCGCCGCCGACCACGCCGGATTCCCCCTCAAAGAGGATGTCCGCGCGTATCTCACCAAGGAAGGCCATGAAGTCGTCGATCTCGGCGCATTCGACGGTGACCACCCCGACGACTACCCCGATTTCGCCGAAAAAGTAGGCGAAGCCATCCGTGCTGGCGTCGCAAAAAAGGGTGTTCTCATCTGCGGTTCCGGCGTAGGCGTCTGCGTTGCCGCCAACAAGATTCCCGGCATCCGCGCTGGCATGTGCCATGACACCTACTCCGCACACCAGGGCGTCGAGCACGACGACATGAATGTCATCGTCCTTGGAGCGCGCATCATCGGCACCGCCCTCGCGCACGAGTTGGTGGACACATTCCTCAACGCCAAATTCGCGGCAACAGAAGAGCGCTTCACCCGCCGCTACAACAAGGTCCTCGCCATCGAGACCAAGTATTCCAAGCCGTAATACGACGATGGGGGCCCCCGGTCCCTCGCATTTGGGGACCGGGGATTTACCCCCGCATCTTAAGCATCAATTTTTCAAAAGTGTTGGCTTTAGTTTTTGAAGGGTACGGGCTTTAGCCCGTACATCAACCACCGCAAAAGGAATAGGGCTTCAGCCCCTGAGACTTGGCTTTTCAACCCCCAACCGGGCGCTTCCCCGCCCGTAACCGAGAGGTCCGATGCTCCCCTTCGACGTAATCCTCTTTGACGTAGGCGGTGTCCTGCTCACCAACGGCTGGGACCATCAAGGTCGCGCCGCGGTCGTGAAGCAGTTCAGCCTCGACCTCGAAGAGTTCGAAGCCCGCCACCCCGAGCCCAACGACCGTTGGGAAAAAGACGAAATCAACATCAAGCAGTACCTCGATGAAACCGTCTTTTACGAGCCCCGCAGCTTCACCCACGACGACGTCATCAAGGCCATCTTCGAGCAGTCTTACGTCATCCCCGAAACCGGCATTCCCGTCCTCAAGGAGCTCGTCTCCGGTGGCAAATACCTCATCGGTTCGCTCAACAACGAGGCCCGTGAGCCCAACGACTACCGTTTCGACACCTTCGGCCTGCGCAACCTCTTCACCGTAGCCTTCAGTTCCTGCTACGTCGGCCTGCGCAAACCGCATCCTGAAATCTACAAGCGCACCCTCGACATTCTCGGCGTCAAATCGGACCGTATTCTTTTCATTGACGACCGCCAGAGCAACGTGGACTTCGCCAACGACTGCGGCTACAAAACCATTCGCTTTACAGGCGAGCAGGACCTCCGCCGCGAGCTCAAGGAACTCGAAGTTCTCTAAACACCGACGCAGAATCAGACACAGAACAAAAGGGAGACCAACAATGGAACTCGGACTTATCGGACTCGGCAAGATGGGCGGCAACATGGCGGAGCGCCTCCGCCTCGGCGGCCACACGGTCATCGGCTTTGACTTCAACGCGGAAGCAGTCTCCAAGCTCTCAGCTGCCGGCGGCGTCGGCGTTTCGTCGCTCGAAGACCTGACCAAGAAGTTCACTGGCCGCAAAGCCATCTGGATCATGGTTCCCTCGGGCCAACCGGTGGACGACACCATCGCCAAACTCGAGCCCTTCCTTGCGCCCGGCGACATCCTCATCGACGGCGGCAACTCCAACTACAAGGATTCGCAGCGCCGCTACAAGGAAGTCACCTCCAAAGGCTTCCAGTTCATCGACGTAGGCACCTCCGGCGGCGTATGGGGCCTCAAGGAGGGTTACTCCCTCATGTTCGGCGGCGACAAGGAGCCCGTCGAATACCTCACGCCCATCTTCCAGACCCTCGCGCCCTCGCCCACCACGGGCTGGGGCCACATGGGTCCTGCCGGCTCCGGCCACTTCGTCAAGATGGTCCACAACGGCATCGAGTACGGCATGATGCAGGCCTTCGCTGAAGGCTTCGCCATCTTCGAGGCCAAGAAGGAGTTCAACCTCGACCTCGCCCAGATCGCCGAAGTATGGCGCGTAGGCTCGGTCGTCCGTAGCTGGCTCCTCGACCTCACGGCGGAAGCCCTCAAGCACAACCCCAAGCTCGAAGGCCTGGAAGCCTACGTAGCCGACTCCGGCGAAGGCCGCTGGACAGTCTTTGAGGCCATCGACCTCAACGTCTCCGCGCCCATCATCACCGAGTCGCTCATCCGCCGCATCCGTTCCCGCGAGGACAACAACTTCACCGACCGCGCGCTGTCCATCATGCGCAACGCCTTCGGCGGTCACGCAGTCAAGAAAGACTAATTACGGGGAACAGGGCAGGGGTACAGGGACAGCTTTCATTCGCATAATGAAACGCTCCCTGCACCCTGAAGCCCCTTTCCCACATCCATGATTTGATGGCGCGGCTCAACCGCGCCGTCTTTTCCAAGGTTCGAAAAGGCACAGCGACAACAGGCACGGAAGCATAGTTCAGCAAGACACGAACCCTGTACCCCGCACCCTGCACCCTGTACCCTACTTCGACCAGAGGTCGAAATCCATGGCAACAGTACAAGTAAATCCCGCTGACCTGACCAACGTACCCAGTGGCGGCGAGCGAATCCCCGCACCGGGCATCATGGTCATCTTTGGCGCCTCGGGAGACTTAACCAAGCGCAAGCTGCTCCCCGCGCTCTTCCATCTTGAGCAGGCCAACCTCCTGCCCAAAAATTTCGCCATCGTTGGCGTTGCCCGCCGCCCCCTCGGCAATGAATTTGCCGAAGACATGAAGGACGGCATCCTCCAGTTCGGCGGCGTCACAGCCTCCGACCCCAAGCTCAGCCCGTTTGTCGATAAGGTCAGCTACTACGCGCTGCAGTTCGACGACGCCAAGGGCTATCCCGGCCTCAAGGCCGAGCTCGACCGCATCGCGGCAGAGAAGAACATCGGTCCTGACCGCCTCTTCTACCTCGCCACCGCGCCCGAGTACTTCGCGCCCATCATCGAAAACCTCGGCTCCGCAGGCCTCGCGCATCCCGAACAGGGCCGCGTCGGCGTCGTCATCGAAAAGCCCTTCGGCCACGATCTCGACTCCGCCCGCCTGCTCAACCAGCAGGTCAACGCCGTCTTCCACGAGGCGCAGGTCTTCCGCATCGACCACTACCTCGGCAAAGAGACCGTCCAGAACGTCCTGGCCTTCCGCTTCGCCAACGGCATCTTCGAGCCGGTATGGAACCGCAACTACATTGACCACGTGCAGATCACGGCCGCCGAGGACATCGGCATCGAAGGCCGTGGCCCCTTCTACGAGAAGGCTGGCGCACTGCGCGACATCATCCAGAACCACCTCATGGAAGTCCTCGGCTTCGTCACGATGGAACCCCCCTCGAACTTCGAATCCGAAGCCGTCCGCCGCGAAAAGGTAAAGGTCTGGCAGGCCATCCCACCCATCAACCTGCAGAAGAACATCGTCCGCGGCCAGTACGGGCCCGGCACGGTCAACGGTGAGCAGGTTATCGGCTACCGGCAGGAAGAGCGCGTCAATCCACAGTCAGGAACCGAAACCTACGCCGCTGTGAAGCTGGAAATCGACAACTGGCGCTGGGCGGGCGTACCGTTCTATATCCGCGCCGGCAAACGCCTCCACAAACGCGCCACCGAAATCACCATCCAGTTCAAACAGCCGCCGCTGCATCTCTTCGACCAGGCCAACGCTCCCTGCCCGGAGATTCAGCCCAACATCATCTCCATCCGCATCCAGCCGGACGACGGCATCGCGCTGCGCTTCGGGGCCAAGGTCCCCAACACGCCCGGCATGAGCGTCTGCCCCGTGAACATGGACTTCAGCTACGCCCAGGCCTTCGGCCAACAGCGTGCCAACGGCTACGAACGGCTCCTGCTCGACGCCATGCTCGGCGACCAGACACTCTTCTCACACCGCGACGGCGTGGAAGTGAACTGGGCGCTCTACACACCGGTCCTGCAATACTGGGCCGCCAACAAGCCGGACAACTTCCCCAACTACTTCGCCGGAAGCTGGGGCCCCGATGCTTCCGACCGCTTAATCGAGCGCGATGGCCGCTCCTGGAAGAACACCCTCGGCAAACCTGAGTAAATCAGCAGCCAGAAAACAAAACGGGCCGCATCGACAATCGATGCGGCCCGTACTTTTTTGGAATACGCACCCTATGCAACCCGCACTATCGTCCTATCAGTTTTCTCCATCCTGTCGATAAATCTAATCGGATTCCAGTCGCACACCGAGCTCGCCAAAATCCGAACATTCCACCTTACTCAAGGAGCAATACTTTGAAGCGTTTTCTGGTTGCCTTGTTAATCTCCATAGTTAGCGCCACTCCCTCCTCAACCCATGCCCAGGTCAAAAAACGTGTCGCGATTCTAGGCTTCGACGACCGTGCCATTAGAGACCAGGCACATCAGATCGGTCAACGAGTTACAGATCAACTCATCTCACAGCTTGCAGGCTCCGGAAACTATGAGATCGTCGACCGTGAGTACCTCAAGAACATTGAGCAGGAACAGAATCAAAGCTATACCAGCCGATTCGACACAGCCGGAGCTGCCAAGCTGGGCAAACTCGCCAACGCCAATCTACTCATCATCGGTCAGGTAGACAACTTTTCCGCCAACACCACAACGGAAAGCAAGCAAAACCTGCTTGGCTCAAAAAATGTTCAAAACGGTGAGGTTAGCCTTCGCGTTACCGCGCGCATCATCCAGGTTGACACAGCAACCATTCTCCAGGCCCCGTCCGTTCAGAGTGACCAGAAAGGCGTACTCGGACAGTCCACCAACTACGGACAATCTGGATTCATCGGCATGGCCGCGGCAGCACATGCCGCTCCCACCAGCATCAGTTCCGTTGACAAGCTCATCGACCAGGCAGTAAGTGATGCAAGCACCCAACTCGCCGCAAAGATCGCATCCACGGCTCTCGCCATGCCTGCCACCGTCGTAGCGCCCAAGTTCGTCGGTATGGAAGACGGTCAGGTCATCATTAACAAGGGACAAAGCGCTGGCCTTAAGATCGGAGATCAGTTTCAAGTCTCGCGGCTCACAGACACGGGAATGAAAGATCCCGATACCGGGCAGGCAATCACCCATAAGAAAAAACTCTGCCTCTTCACCATTTCTTCCATTGAGGACTCCATCTCTTCCGGTAAATGTGACGGTGCTGACCTCCCACAAGCGGGTGACATATTTACTCCCGCGCCAAAACAGTGAGGCCCTCCATGCACCGAATCCGGTTTTCGCTTTATATTCTTCTGATTTATCTTGCCTCCTGCATCCTTTCGGACGCACAGGGGGTCACCGTCTCAGTCGGTGCCGTAACAAAATACTCCGGCATTGCCACCAACGAGAAAGACATCAAGGACATCAAGAGCATCAACGAATTCCTCAACACCCTTGAATCTCAACTGGCCAGGGAGTTCGTCAACCATACGGAGGTGGAATACCTTGACCGCATGAATACCGAGGCCATCTTCCGCGAACTTCACCTCTCGTCAAACTCTAACTTTGACGCATCCAGCGGTGCCATGCGGGGGCTACTTGGAAGACTGGACTTCCTCATCGTCATTGATTCCGCCGAGCCGGCAACGGCTCGCATACGCCTGCTGGACGTCCAATCCGGAGCCGTCAAAGCCATTGAATCCTGTACACAGAAATCCTGGCTTATGAATCTCACCTCGCAGGGGCCTCTCGATTGTGTCGCGCCTTTCACCAACCACTCTCTCGCCGCCATGCGCGCCAAAAAGACGGCCAAAGAAGAGCGCGCTAGGCTGCAGGCTGCGGCAGAGCTCACCGCGCAAAAGCAGGCAGAAGCCGATAGACAGCGCGAGAAGGAGCAGGAAGCCGCCGAACGGCAACACGAGAAGGAACAGGCAGCGGCACAAGCCAGAGAACAGGCTAAAGCCGCTCTTGAGGCAAAACAGGCTGCCGAACAGGAGACAAACGAGCAAGCACAGATCACACGGCAACTGACTTCCATTAAGCCTGATCTGGATGATGCTCTCTCTAGGCTTTCCGCACAGAACGACTTCTGGCGAGACCTCTCGCAGCAGCTCGCCGGTGCAGGACAGTCACTAAGACCATCCATCAACTCTGCTCTTAGGTCCGCAAACACGGATGCGGATAAATGTAAGCAGCTCTATAACGAACGTAATCCCAACGAATTGCCCGACTGTATCGCACGACTCAATAGCAATCTCAGCAAGCTCGACAAGTTCAAAGAGTAAGCCAACAACCACCGCGTTCTATGGCGCCCCGTCTCATTTTTGAGACGGGGCACCATTTACTCCCGCGTAACCTTAACAAACACCCCATCAGGCAGCTCCCCATTCAGCAGATGCACCACCCCATTCTTAACAAACCCCTCAAACACCTGCTTCTCCACCTTAGGCAAATCCGAAGCACGGGGCGGAGCAGTCGGAATCTTCCCATAAGGCCGCGCAGTGACAGACCCCTGGGCCCCGTTCCCTGAGCCCTGTTCCCTGCTTCTCCCCATTCCCCGGTCCATCGCCTCATTCGCCAGCCGGTCGGCCTCTTTATTGCCGCCGCGCAGCGTATGGCCCATCTCAAACTTTTCCAGCCGCTTTACCAGCCCGCGAGCTTCCTCCCAGAGTGGCCGCAGCGTCGGGCTACCCACCTTGTAGCGCCCCTTCATCTGGTTCACCATCAGTTCGGAGTCAGAAATTACCTTCAGCCGTGAATGCCCGTTCTCCAGAGCCCACTTGAGCACCGCCAGCAGCCCGGAATACTCGGCGTAATTGTTCGTCTGAATTCCAAGAAACTCACTCAGCCGGGCCAGAACCTGCCCCCGCGAGTCCTCAATCACCGCGCCAAACCCCGACGGCCCCGGATTTCCCCGCGAACCGCCATCACAATGCGCCGTAATCATTTCCCCGGCGCTACCGCTTGTGCTTTCAAACAGATTTCCGTTCATCGTTCTCAGTGTAGCCTCAGCCCGCGCCGCTCCCCAGCCTGTATCGATACACAGGAACTCCCCGTCTGTGGAAATCTCTTGTCAAGCCCCAAACAGGAAAATATTTTCTAACTCCTTGATTCCATTACCCAAAAATCTTCGATCAATTTGCGCTCAATTATGCGAAACCTGTCACAATAGAATCAGCAGCAGAAAAACGGCCCGATTCCCAAGGAATCGGGCCGTTCTATTTTTCCGCCACTCTTTATGGCGCAGATGTTGAAGAGATAACCGGGCTCAGATGTCGAAGAGGTAGGCCGGGGCTTTACCCCGGCAATCAGCACAATAGAAGGAACGGGCCTTTAGGCCCTGAGGCATGCTTTTGTCTTAAATTCCAGCTTTCAATATCGGCGCCATAGAAACGTTTTCCGCTAACTCGCGAACTCAAAAGAAAGGGGCCCCCATGCCATCAACAGCAGGCACAATTAACTTGTCCCTCTTCCCTTGTCCCTGCCTTTTGCACAGTTCCGGAATAAAGAAACTGCACAGTCCCTGTGCAATCCCCCGCAACCCAAACAAAACAAATGGAATGGGAAGGTACCCCACTGTGCGCATACACACGGACGCATAAATAGCCTGTGCACGGTCTAGCCCTTACCCCATTCGAAGATGGACGCAATACTCCTGTCCCGCGCTCACCAAGCCCACCCCCATCCGTCCATCTGTCACAGCGGTTCATCCAGTTCCAAGTCCCTCTCCAAAGAGGGCATGTCGAGGAGAAAATGGCCACGGAAGCGCTTCCTTTACCGGATTCCACGGCAAATTCCACCGCAGCCTTGCCTTGGCCCGCCGCAGCGGGGTTACAATCCTCGCAGATGACTGCGACCCGTGCCATTGGCGGCCCTAACCGAGCCCGGCAGACACCCGACTCGCGCGCGCCTGAAATTGAGCTCATCCGCGCCGCGCAATCCGGCAACCGGGCAGCCTTTGACGCCCTCGTGCGCCAATACGAGCAGCAGGTTTTGCGCCTTGCGCTCCACCTCACCGGCTCCGAGCAGGACGCCGAAGACATCTATCAGGAAGCCTTCCTCAAGGCTTACCGCTACATCGGCAACTTCCGCTTCGAGTGCTCCTTCTACACATGGATCTACCGCATCGTCACAAATCTCTGCCTCGACCAGCTTCGCCGCCGCAAGACGCGCCGCGAAGACCAGGCAGTCATCGTGGACCACTCCGGCGACGAAATCGACATTCTGGCGTCTGTATCGGATGACCGCTCTTTCTCCAATCCCGCACGCGAGCTCGACCGCAAGGTGCTGGGGATTCACATTCAAGCTGCGCTCTCCAAGCTCACGCCGCGCGAGCGCATGGTTTTTGAACTGAAGCACTACCAGGGTCTCCGCCTGCGCACCATCGGAGAGATGCTCAGCACTACCGAAGAAACCGCCAAGAACACACTATTCCGTGCGACCAAAAAACTGAGATCGCAACTGGCGGGCCTTCGCTAAGGCATTGCATGCAGCAGTTCAAGAGCTGTGTGCTGCAAGCAACAAAGTTGAACCCGATTTGCACTGCAGTACCTTTTGAGGCTGGAAGGACGTTTGAATCATGAATTGCGAACTGGCACACGAGAAAATCGTGATGGCCGAATATGGCGAGCTGCCCGATGATGCAGCACACGAACTAGCTCGGCATCTGACCATCTGTCCTGAGTGCGCGCAAGAGGTCGAATCTCTCCGCGCTCTTAAGCTGCTGGCATCAGCGCACCCGATAGCCGAACCCGACCCGAATCTTCTTGCACGCTCGCGTCAGCGCCTGGAAGAAGCTATTGACGCGCTGCCGCCGCTGCGCTGGTATGAACGCCTGGCGCAGCACCTCAGCAACAACTTCGCACGCCTGCAGGCCGCTCCCGTAGCTGCCGCGCTTATGCTCGTGATTGGCGGCGCAGCCGGAACCCTTGGCGGCTACTACATCTCCCAAAGCCGCGTGGCCAAGGCCAGCGAATCCGCCGAGAGCCAGGCCGGTGCGCAAGCCGTGGCACAGGCGGCACAAACGCCCAGCGGAGAAATCGGCGCGATCTCCAGCATTGTGCATCAGCCGAACTCCGACGAGGTGCAGGTCAGCTACAACCAGATCATTCCGCGCAAAGTCTCCGGCACACTCAATGACGGCGAAATCCGCCAGCTCCTGATGCAGGCCAGTGTCAACGCTGCCACCTCTGGCACTGACGACGGCTCAGTAGCCCTGCTTGCCGCGGAATGCAAAGCCCGGCACGGCTGCCGCGCTTCCGGGCTCAGCGGCGCGCTCATCGTTGTTCTTCGCTATGGTCGCAACGCCGATATGCGCCTCAAGGCACTGGAAGGGCTTGAGCCTTATGTAGCCGATGATGTTCAGGTGCGCGATGCTGTGCTCGAAGCCCTGCTCAACGACTCCAACCCACGCGTTCGGACGGAAGCTATCAATATGCTTGAGCCCATTGAGGCTGATACCAGTGTTCGCCAGGTGCTGCACTCTGTAGCCAGTTCGGACTCGAACCCGCAGATTCGTCTTGTCTCCCGCGAAGCGCTGAGTCGCGCGCCGGAGATTCAGTAAACGCCAGTTCAACAATTGTGGCGTAATAATGGTGTGTATCCAAAGCACAACTTCCTCGGGGTAAATCAAGCTGTGCCGATAACAAAACCAGGGGAATTGGGGATTCCACCCCTGAAACTAGCAAAACACACTACCCCGGAAACAGCGCCGTTCGTCTAATAAGAGCGCTCCGGGTTTTTGAAAAACTTCGGGGGAACAAACATGCTGCATTTTGCGAGGCCTTGCCATATCCGTGCCTGTCTCTCTGGGGTCGCTGTCACGTTTCTGACTGCGGGAATCGCTCTTACGCCGTTATGCTCTTTGGCGCAGGACCATCCCCTCCGCGACCTGTTAGGACGCATTCATCCCTCGGCATCCCACTCCGCCGCGCAGGGCTACCTTGGCGTGCTGGTGGAAGACGTCAACAATGACACCTTCACTCGCCTTCGCCTTACCGACAAGCGTGGCGCTGTCATCGTCAATATTGACCACGATGCCCCCGCCGGGCAGATGGGCCTCCGCTTCAACGACGTCATTCTAGCCATTAACAACCAGACCGTGCAGAGCGCTGCGCACTTTCGCGCCATGCTTCGCGATATCCCTGCTGGAACCCGGATCAGCATGCTCATCTCCCGCGACGGCGACCAGCAAACTGTGGCTGTGCAGCTTGTGGATCATCACGTTATGGAGCGCGATGTCTGGAACAAGATGAACTCGTCTGACGGCCTCTCTGCCGACCAGTCCAAGGGGCTGAATATTGTTTCCGGCAGCGGCAGCGGCGATACGCCATCGAGCGGCTTCCATATGCCCTTCTTTGGCAGCGAGCTTCATGTCGGAGCTATCGTCGAGCCGCTTACCTCGCAAATGTCTGACTACCTCGGCATTCCCAGCGGCGTGCTCGTCAAGCAAGTCACTCGCCATAGCGAGGCCGAAGCCTCTGGACTTCGCGAATACGACATTATTCTTCGCGTCGGCGGGGACAACATCAAGACCACTTCCGACTGGGACCGCGCCCTTAAGCAGAACCAGGGCAAGCAGGTGCAGATCGCCATCCTACGCGACCGCCGCCAGCAAACCCTTACCATGCAGGTGGACAGCAAGCACAAAAAATAGGCACCAAGTTGCAGGTGCCGGCGGCAGGAAAGAACTGTTCCCTGCCCTTCCCCCGCGTGATACGTTGAAATCACAACGATGTCACGTATCTGTCGCAAATCCGCGCTAGCATTTGGCCTGCTCTCTTTCGCTTTCAGCCTCAACGCCTCCGCACAGCAGCCCACAATTATTCAGCCCGGCCCTCCCGGAGCTCCCAGCAAGACTCTGCCGCCTAACACCACCGTCTCGCTGCCCGCGCAGTCCACCGCTGACGTCTCCTTTATGCAGGGCATGATTATGCACCACAATCAAGCCGTCGAAATGACTGCCCTCATCCCTTCGCACACTACCAACACTGACGTCCGCTCTATTGGCGCGCGCATCAGCCTTTCGCAGACAGATGAGATGCAGTTCATGAAGCGCTGGCTCGAGGCCCGCAACCAGCCTACCTCCATGACAATGCCTGGCATGCCGGATATGGACATGGACGGCAAGCCCATGGCTCCCATGCCCGGCATGCTTACGCCTGCGCAGATGGAAGCCCTTCGCAACGCACGCGGGCATGAATTCGACGAGCTTTTTCTCAAAGGAATGATGCAGCATCACGGCGGCGCGCTCGTCATGGTCAAGGACCTCTTCAGCAACACCGGTGCGGGGCAGGACGCTGAGATGTTCGAGTTCGCCACCGACGTGGACAACACGCAGCGCGCTGAAATCAAAATCATGCAGAACATGCTCAAAAAGATTGAATAAAAAATCCTGCAACACCTAAGGAACGAATTCTGGAGGAGATGCAATGAAGAGTTTGCGGTTTTACCTGGGTACAGTGGCCATTTCAGCCTCTCTGCTCTGCACGGCAGTTGCGCAAAATACGCCCACCCCATCCGCAAAAGGCGGAGACCCCACTGATCCCCGCGCCAGCCTGAAGCCGGGCGTCTATGATGCAGGCGAAGCCATCAGCGGCCTCGAGCACGTAACCTTCCTCAAAAAGCCGGATGTCTTTCAGATCAAGGCCACCTCGCCTGATGATCCCGAAGTTACCAAGACGCTCGGCACTCTCGGCATGAACCACCTGCCGCCTAACTTTCCGCCGGCCATGAAGCTCGTTCTCGCGCAGCTCGCCTTTGCCAACTCTGACTTTGCTTTTGAGGGCAATCATCTCTTCCAGGGCAATTTCTACGGCGTCGATTTTTACGACATCTCGAACCCAGCCAAAGCCAGCCTCATCACCACACTCGTCTGCCCCGGCGGACAGGGCGACGTCTCCGTTTATGGCAACTTGCTCTTCATGTCCGTCGAGATGCCTAACGGCCGACTCGACTGCGGAGCCCAGGGCTTTGCACCACCGCCAGCGCCCAAGGCCGATGAAAAACCCGCTGACTCGCATGGCCGTGGCGTACCTCCCGCAGACCCTGCCCGCTTCCGCGGCGTTCGCATCTTCGACATCTCCGACATCAAGCATCCGAAGCAGGTAGCAGCCGTGCAAAGCTGCCGCGGCTCGCACACGCACACACTCCTCGTTGATCCCAATGACAAGGACAATGTCTACGTCTACATCTCGGGAACCAGCTTCGTCCGTCCTTCGGAAGAACTGGCTGGCTGCTCTGACGAGTCGCCCGACAAGGACCCCAACACCTCGCTCTTCCGCATCGACGTCATCAAGGTTCCCGTCGCGCATCCTGAACAGGCCGCTATCGTCTCTAGCCCGCGCATCTTCACCGGCACAGCCGGCGCACTCAACGGTCTCTCCAACGGCGGGTCGCACCCTGAAGAGCGTGGCGGAACCACCAAGCAGGACCTAGAAGAAGAGAAGGCGCACGATACCAATCACTGCCACGACATTACCGTCTACTCCGCCATTGGCCTCGCCGCCGGCGCGTGCTCCGGTAACGGCATCCTGCTCGATATCAAGGACCCCATCCACCCCACGCGCGTAGAAGCCGTTAACGACCCCAACTACTCCTACTGGCACTCGGCCAGCTTCTCGAATGACGGCTCCAAGGTCGTCTTCACCGACGAGTGGGGCGGAGGCATGCAGCCCCGCTGCCGCGCCAAGGATCCGCTCAACTGGGGCGCTGACGCCATCTTCAACCTCAAGGACGAAAAGCTCTCCTTCGCCGGCTACTACAAGATGCCCTCCGCGCAGGGCGACACGGAAAACTGCGTAGCCCACAACGGTTCGCTCGTTCCCGTCCCCGGACGCGACATCGAAGTGCAGTCCTGGTACCAGGGTGGCGTTTCCGTGTTTGATTTCACCGATCCCAAGAGCCCCGTCGAAATTGCCTACTTCGACCGTGGCGCCATCGATCCCAAGCAACTCGTCCTCGGCGGCTACTGGTCCACCTACTGGTATAACGGCTACATCTACGGCTCGGAAATCGCTCGCGGCCTCGACATCTTCAAGCTGACGCCGAGCAAATTCCTCACGCAGAACGAAATCGACGCCGCCAACACCATCAAAGTCGCCACGCTCAACGTGCAGAACCAGCAGAAAATCGAGTGGCCCAATAAGCTAGTCGTAGCCAAGGCTTATGTTGACCAGCTCGAACGCTCGCAGGCTCTCAACGCTGACCAGATTGCTGGTCTTCGCAAAGCTATCAACGACGCCGAGAAGTCGAAGCTCAAGAAGAAGCAGAAGGCTAAGCTGGCTACACTCGCCTCCACACTGGACACCACCGGCAAAACTGATGCCGACACCAAGCGTCTGACAGCGCTGAAGGAAGTCCTGACTAACCCCGTAGCTTAACCGGCCTCATCGAAAAGAAACAGCCCGCAGAAGATCTCCTGCGGGCTGTTTCCTTTTTTCTAAATCTGAAAATCCGTGCCACATTTTTGCGACTTCTGTCATTCCGTAAAACCTTACCCTACTCCTCTACCGCCTCCTCCAGATTCCCCATCATTTTCTCCAGCAGCCGCGTCAGCGTGGCCACCTCATCCGCACGAAGCCCCTTTGCCGCAACCCGCGCACCTTCCGCAAGCAGTTTTCGCGCTGGCCCTGACTTCTTCTCTGCGAGCTTCGTCAGCACGAGCAGGCTGCTGCGCCCATCCTTTGGGTCGGCCCGGCGCTCAATCAGCCCATCGCGCTCCATCCGCTTCACAAGCTGGGCCATGGTCGGCTGCTCCACATACAGCACTTTTGCCAGCTCGGTTTGCGTCATCGGCCCCAGCCGCTCAATTGCGCCAAAGACCGGCACCTGAGCGACAGCCAGCCCCAGTTCTTCAAGCCGAGGCTCCAGCCAGCGCGCATTTAATCGCGCAATACGGTTAATGTACTGTCCGGGAGAAAAGTTATCTTCGCTCATTTGCCCCTGATACCGGCAATTATACATAGCATGCTATACATTTACATAGGAAGCTATGCAGTTACCACAAGAAGGTATTTATGAGCAGCTCGAAGATTGCAATTATTGGTGGAGGCCCGGGAGGCCTGCTTGCAGCGCACATCCTTACGCTACACAACCAAAACGTTACTGTTTTCGAGCGGGAAACCTCCTTCTCTAAGCGCTCCCAGGGCGGCTCCCTTGATATCCATGCAGACTCCGGCCAGTTGGCCCTCGAAAGAGCCGCGCTGACGGAAGAGTTCCGCAAAATTGCACGCTATGAAGACCAGGAAAGCCGCATCTACGACAAGCACGACATGCTTCGCCATGTGGATGCCAACGTGACCGGCAAAGACCGTCCTGAGACTGACCGAGGCCACCTGCGCGGCATGCTTCTCGCATCACTGCCAGCCGGCGTTATCCGCTGGGACTCGCGAGTGAACAGCGTCGCACCACTTCTCAATGGCCGCTGGCAGATTCACCTTACCGACGGAACCGCTGAGGACTTTGACGTGGTCGTTGGAGCTGACGGTACATGGTCGAAGATTCGCCCCCTGCTGAGCAACGCGGTTCCGCAATACACCGGCATCCTGATGATTGAGTATGGAATCGAACGCGTAGACCAGCGGTATCCCCACATTGCCGAGATGGCAGGACGCGGCCTTACCTTTGCCTTAGGCGACTCCAAGGCCATCATCGCCCACCGCGACGCCAACAGCCACATGGGTGGATATATCGGCCTTCGCGTAGAAGAAAACTGGTTCGCGGCAAACGGTCTCGACAAATTGCCGCCCAGTGAAGCCCACGAAAGCCCGTGCGCTGAGTTCAGCGGCTGATCGGAAAGCCTGCTCGAATGGATTCGCAAAAGTGAAGAGCCGCTCGTGCCGCGAAAAATCTATGAGCTGCCCGCAGGCCATAGCTGGCCGCATCGTAAAGGAATCACCCTTCTGAGAGATGCGGCGCACGTCATGACTCCCTTTGGCGGCGACGGCGCTAACCTAGCCATGCTTGACGGAGCTGACCTTGGTGAAGCCCTGCTGGAGGATGACTGACGAGGCGCTGGCGGAGTTTGAGCGGGCGATGTGTGAGCGGGCCAAAGAGACCGCCCGCAGCGCCGGACAGGCCATCCAAGAGGTGTTTTCTCCCACGGGTCTCGAACACAGCCTGCAATGGGAGCACGTTCAGCAAACCCTTCATCTAATCTGTAGGCCGGGAGCGGCGGCGGCAATGCCTTTTCACTAGCATTTCATTCCTGCCAATCTGCGAATCGTAAAATAGAATTTCGGCCTTGTAACGAGAATGGCTTGAACGCACTCCCTTGAAAGATTGAGGTTTCTGTCGTGTCCAATATCCTTGAGCACCTCCCCGTAGGCGAAAAAGTCGGCATTGCTTTCTCCGGCGGCCTCGACACCAGCGCCGCCTTGCACTGGATGAAGCAGAAGGGCGCGGTTCCCTATGCCTACACTGCCAATCTTGGCCAGCCGGACGAGACGGATTACGAAGCTATTCCGCGCAAGGCGCTGGAGTATGGCGCGGAGAAGGCCCGCCTCATCGACGCCCGTCTGCCGCTGGTACAGGAAGGCATCGCGGCGCTGCAGTCCGGGGCATTTCACATCTCGACCGCAGGCGTGACATACTTCAACACTACGCCGATTGGCCGCGCGGTGACCGGCACCATGCTTGTTACGGCGATGAAGGAAGACAACGTAGACATCTGGGGCGACGGCTCGACCTTCAAGGGCAACGACATTGAGCGCTTCTACCGCTACGGCCTGCTTGTCAACCCGAAGCTCCGCGTCTACAAGCCGTGGCTCGATGCTGCGTTTATCGACGAGCTGGGTGGCCGCGCGGAAATGTCGGCCTTCTTGCAAAAATCCGGCTTTGATTACAAGATGTCGGCGGAAAAGGCCTACTCGACCGACTCGAACATTCTTGGTGCAACGCATGAAGCCAAGGACCTTGAGCTGCTGTCGAGCAGCATTCGCATTGTGCAGCCCATCATGGGAGTCGCATCCTGGAAGCAGGATGTGGAAGTAAAGCCGGAAGAAGTTACCGTTCGCTTTGTTGAGGGACACCCTGTTGCCCTCAACGGCAAAGAGTTCTCTGACCCCATCGAGTTGATTCTCGAAGCCAACCGCATTGGCGGACGCCACGGCCTCGGCATGAGCGACCAGATTGAAAACCGCATCATCGAAGCGAAGTCGCGCGGGATTTATGAGGCTCCGGGGCTGGCCCTGCTGTTTATCGCTTATGAGCGGCTCATCACCGGCATCCACAACGAGGACACCATTGAGCAGTACCGCGTGAACGGCCTCAAACTGGGGCGGTTGCTGTACCAGGGGCGGTGGTTTGATCCGCAGGCGATTATGTTGCGTGAGAGCGCACAGCGCTGGGTTGCGCGGCCCATTACCGGAGAAGTGACCGTGGAGTTGCGGCGCGGCAATGACTACTCCATCCTCAATACGGACTCGCCTAACCTGACTTTCCATCCCGAGCGCCTGAGCATGGAGAAAACGGAATCTACCTTCTCGCCGCGTGACCGCATCGGGCAGCTCACCATGCGCAACCTGGACATTACCGACACGCGCGACAAACTGCTGACTTATGCTGAAAGCGGCCTGATAAGCCTGAGTTCCGGCACCACGATGCCACAACTCAAAGGCTTAGAAGAAAAGAAGTAGCCAACACCAAGATCAAACGGCGCGAGCATCGATTGATGCCCGCGCCGTTTTGTTTTTATCAGTCTGCACCGTTAAACGACCGCGTTTTTCGCAATCACCGTCTTATACCACTCCGCCGAAAGCTTTGGGTACCGCTTCAGCGTCGTGTAATCGACATAATGAATGCCAAACCGCTTCGAGTAGCCATCGGCCCACTCAAAGTTGTCGAGCAAGCTCCAGAGGAAATAGCCCTTGACTGGATAGCCTTCTGCAACTGCGCGATGCAGGTTGGTGATGTAATTCCGCAGATACATCACCCGGTCAATGTCATCCACGCGCCCTTCGGGAGTGAGCACGTCGGCAGAGGAGCAGCCGTTCTCCGTGATGTAGATGCCGGGCATCTTCCACAAATCATGCGGATTGCGCACCGCCCAGTAGAGCGCTTCCGGCCCTACATTCAGCCACGGCGAATCCATGTGCGGATAGCTTGCCGGATGCGGCTCGACTGTGAATCCAAGCGGTGTGTCGCTCGCTCGCACATACTCCGGCGCATATACGTTGAATCCAACAAAATCGAGTTTCGATCCAATGGCCTTGAAGTCATCCGGCTCCCACTTGGGAGCATTCGCGCCTGTTATCTGCAGATACTCATCAATGTACTTACCTTCCATCAGCGCGGTGATAAAGCCAGCATTCAAGATGCGTGTAGCCTTCTGCGCGGCCTTGATGTGCTCTTCGGTCTCAATTACCGGCACATAAACCGTTGAATTTTCCGCAAGCCCAATCTGCGTATCCTTCGAGGTGCTGGCACGGAGTGCCTGTACACCATAGCCATGCGCCAGAATGCTGTGATGGCGAACCTGGTTGGCTTCCGCGTCCGAGAGCTTGAGGCCGGGGGCGAACTGGCCGATGCGGTAGCCGAGATCCGTGAAGCAGGTGAACTCGTTGGTGGTCATCCAGTGCTTCACCTTGTCGCCAAGGTGCTTTGCCGTGTACGCCGCATATTCGCCATAGGCCTTTGCCGTATCGCGATTCTGCCACCCGCCCGGCAATGCTGCCGGCAGGTCCCAGTGAAAGAGCGTCACATACGGAGTAATGCCATTCGCCAGCAACTCATCAACAACGCGATGGTAGTAGTCCAGCCCCTTGGGATTCGGCGCGCCCTTGCCTTCAGGAAAAATGCGCGACCATGCCAGCGACATGCGGTACGTCTGCACGCCGAGGTTCTTCAACAGTTGAATGTCTTCCTTGTAGCGGTGGTACGAATCATCCGCTACATCGCCTGTATCGCCGTTGTGTGTCTTCCCCGGTGTGTGCGCAAAGATGTCCCAGTTTGTCTGACCGCGCCCGTCCTCATGCACGCCGCCCTCAACCTGATAAGCAGCCGTGGCACAGCCCCACTTGAAGCCTTCAGGGAACTTCCGTTCTGCAATCTTCGACTGTGCGGAAGACTGTCCCAACGCAATACCGGGTAACGAAACACCACTCGCAGCAACTGCCGCAGTAGCCGCAGCGGTCTTACCAAATAAACGGCGCGAAATACCTTTCACAGAACGAACTCCTGACGAACAAGAATTTGGCCACAACACCAGCGCAAACGTTTTAGCAAAGCAGATACATCCTAGCCAAGGGCAAATTTTATCAGGCTGATGTAGGGGTTGGGTTGTTAAGTTTTCTTGCACTGGAAGCTATGGAGTATCATCAACGGCGCCAATGATGATTCTGACCTTGCTACCATCCGGCATATCTTTGGTCTGACGATAAAGGTCTGCATGAAAGGCATAATGCTCGGCGAGAGGTATGAGCGCAACATTGTCAATGCTGTAATCACCACCCAACAGCGGAGAAATCTTATAGCCGTAGCATTGCGTGGCCGACGGCTTCATGCCAGCATTAACACACTCATTGACAAGCGGAATCATCAACCAATTGTTCGCATTTTTCTCGATATCCATCTTATCGGCAAGGTCATCACGGTTCTCAGCAATTTGTGAGACTGTGCCTGCACCAACATCCAGCATGTAAACCGATTGATCCTCGTAGATCATGAAAACATCACCGAATCGATTGACAAGAAATACCGTAAATTCCTGTGGAAGAACTGAAGCCCATGGTGCCAGAAGGTCGCGCCAATTTTTATCCGTCTGACTAAGGATGTAATCTTCGAGATTCATTGGTTGTTTCAGTTCACTCCGCAGCAGGCAATCGCGCATGCGTTGAAGTGTAATTCAGTAAAGACAAAAGCCGCAGTCCGAATTATCGGACTACGGCTTAATTTTCGTGAATCAGTCGAGCTTAGAGCTCCTTCACGCCTTCGACGAACGCCTTCAGCTTGCGGCTGCGGCTGGGGTGGCGAAGCTTGCGGAGCGCTTTTGCTTCGATCTGGCGGATGCGCTCGCGGGTGACCTGGAAGCTCTGGCCCACTTCTTCGAGCGTGTGCTCGGAGCCGTCTTCGAGGCCGAAGCGCATCTTGATGACGCGCTCTTCACGCGGCGTGAGCGTGCGCAGCACCTGCGAGGTGTACTCCTTGAGGTTGACGCTGATGACGGCCTCGGAGGGAGAGACGGCCTGGCGGTCTTCAATGAAGTCGCCAAGATGCGAATCCTCTTCCTCGCCAATCGGCGTTTCAAGCGAGATGGGCTCCTGCGCAATCTTCAGCACCTTGCGAACCTTCGCCACCGGAATATCCATGCGGCGGGCAATCTCTTCTGAAGAAGGCTCGCGGCCAAGCTCCTGCACAAGCTGGCGGCTGGTGCGGATGAGCTTGTTGATGGTCTCAATCATGTGCACCGGAATACGAATCGTGCGGGCCTGATCCGCGATGGCGCGGGTAATGGCCTGGCGAATCCACCACGTTGCATAGGTCGAGAACTTGTATCCACGGCGGTACTCAAACTTGTCCACCGCCTTCATCAGGCCGATGTTGCCTTCCTGAATCAGGTCGAGGAACTGCAAGCCGCGGTTCGTGTACTTCTTCGCAATCGAAACTACCAGTCGAAGGTTCGCCTCGATGAGCTCGCGCTTCGCCTGCTCGGCATCCATGTCGCCCTGAATCATTTCGCGCTGTGTGCGCTTCAGCTCGGCGATAGAGATACCGGAGTCGGCTTCCAGCTTTTCGAGGTCCGTCTTGCAGTTCTTCTGCTGGCGGCGGTACTCCTTCTTCAGTTCTTCCGAACGCGAAGCCTCAAACTTCTGGTCCAGCGAACGAATCTGCCGTTCCAGCGTGCGCATGGTATCCACGGTCTTGTTCACGCGGTCAAGGAGGCGCTTGCGCTCCATCGGCGTGTACTTCAACTCGCGAACGATGCGCGAAATCAGCACCTTCTCGCGGGCAATCATCCAACGAGTGTGGCGCAGCTCCTTCACCTTGGTCTTGAGGGTGGCGATCTGCTCTGCCTTCTCCTCAAACCCGGCAATCTTCTTCTGGTGCTTCACCAGCGCGTCAATCTTTGTTACCGTCGATTTCACGCGCGACTGCACTACATCTTCGGTCAGCTCTTCCTCGTCGAAGATGACTACTTCCTTCACGTTGCGAACGCCGCGCTTCAGGTCTTCGCCCAGCGCCACGATTTCGCGAATGACGATCGGCGAACGCGAGATCGCCTTCAGCACGCGATTCTGGCCGCGCTCAATGCGCTTGGCGATTTCCACTTCGCCTTCACGCGTAAGCAGCGGAACCGTGCCCATTTCGCGCAGGTACATGCGCACCGGGTCGTTCGTCTTTTCGAGCGTGCCGGGCGTCAGGTCAAGCTCAACGTCCTCGCCGCCCTCTTCGAGATCAAAGTCCTTGTCGCCGAACTTCGGACCGTCCAGCAGATCAATGCCCTGTGTGCCGATTGTCGTAATCAGGTCGTCAATGTCATCGGCCGAAGTCGCCATCTCGTCCGGCATCATTTCATTCACGTCGCCGTACGTCAGATAGCCTTTTTCCTTGCCCACGTCTATCAGGCTGTGAATCTCGTCATCGTATTTTTCGTCAATTGCCAAAATATTCCTGCTCTCTCAGGTCTCCCGTGCCCCTTTGGTTGCATGCCGGACCTGCCTCCATTTGGAAACAGCACGCAGCCACTTGCTCCGTACCCTTACTTCGATGCCATCTTTGCGCCACACGCACCATTTCGCAGACCAGTCTCGCCGCGCCATATTGAAAAAAGGCGCATTTAAAGACAGACCTGCGGCCATCCGCAAAAGATAGCGGCAAAAAATTTTGCTCGGAACAGGATGACAAGCGCTTCAGGTTTCTCCTGGGTAGCCCGCGAGCCGCAGCTCATGTGTGGGGCAAAGGGGCGCGCATCCTTACAGAGGTCTACAGTTTACAACAATTTGGCGTGCTTTTACCAGTGTAAAACCCGTGCAAATCCGGTGGAAACCACCTGCAAACCGGGATATGTGCCGCGCCGAACCGTTCCGCTGTACCAGTTGTTTCTCTGGGGGCGTACCGAATCTCGCAATCCGGCTGCCCTGCTCCTGTTTGTTTAGACGCATTTGAGCCCACTCAAGGCTCAAAATTCCGCGCAAATCCAGCCGTCTCAAGCTCCCGGCGGACGCTGCCGATGCAGCTCCATCAGAGCCCGGTCCAGTTCCATCTTCCGCTGGCTCTGCGCGACCACTTCGGCCACATCTCCGCGGCGCTCTGCTTCGGCAATTCGAGCACGCGTGGCTCGCAGCTCGTGCTCCAGAGCACGCTCCTGAATCTCCTGCAAGGCGCTGAAAACTTCCAGCTCGCCCGGCGGGCGCGTCTCGCCCAGCAACGCTTCCGCGAGCAGAGCCCGCTGCCGCTCGTCCTCAACTATTTCCATTGGATCGGCGGCTTTCCGATCCGCCAATGCCCGCATGGCGCTAAAGCTGGGAAGAGCCTCAAACCATGCCGGCTGCTCAGAAATGCCCTGCGCGGCCAGCCGCCTTGCCTGCTCATGTTCCGGGTCTGTCACTGCCAGCGCTCGCAGCAGCACTCGCTCGACTTCTGTGAGCGCGGAGGTTCGCACCTCCACCGAATCCCGCCGCTTTAGCGCTGCCTGACGCAGTTCTTCGCGCATTACCGCTGAGTCAATGCCCAGTTTCTGCGCTGCATCCGCTGCAAACTGGCTTCGTACCAGGTCCTGCGGAATCCGCCGGATATGCGGAAGCAGGAAATTCATCGCTTTTACCTTCTGCTCCGCGTTTGCGCCGGGGAACTGCATCCGCGCGCGCTCGATCAGATAGTCTGCCTGACGGCGCGCCCCGCGAATTGCCTGTACGTAGGCATCCAGGCCGCGCTCGCGGACGTAGCGGTCGGGGTCAAGGCCGTCTTCCAGCGTTACGATTTTCAGGTCGAAGCCTTCTTCGGTCAGGAGCGCAATCGACTTCTCTGCTGCATTTGCGCCTGCCGCATCGGGGTCGAAGTTCACCGCAAGTTGCGTTGTGTGACGCCGCAGCACGTTCACCTGGTGCTCGGTAAAGGCTGTGCCGCTTGTGGCGATTACGTTGCGAATTCCGCGCAGATAGACGCTGATGCAGTCCATCTGGCCTTCCACCAGCAGCGCAAATCCTGCCGTGCGAATCGAGGCCTTCGCCTTATCGAGATTGAAGAGCACATGCCCCTTGGAATAGAGCGGCGTTTCCGGCGAGTTCATATACTTCGGGCCGGCTTTTTCGCCCGTTTCCAGCGTTCGCGCTGTAAACGCAATTACCCTCCCGCCTTCGTTCGCGATGGGAAAAGTGACGCGTTTGCGGAACTTGTCATAGAGAGGGCCTTGCGTTCCGTCTTCGTGCTCTTTGCTGCTGAAGAGGCCGCTGGCACGCAACTCTTCGGGGTTCGCCATCTTGCTCAAGTGGTCGCGCAGGGCATTGAAGCTGTCTGGTGCATAGCCGATGCGGAATTCTTTGATTCCTTTTGGGTCGAGTCCGCGGCCAGCCAGATATTCCCGCGCTACTGCGCCCTCGGGGCTGTTCAACTGCTCCTCGAACCAGGTTGTGGCTGCTTCATGCAGGTCGAGCAGCTTGCGCCGGAGACGCGCCTCCGCGGCCTCTTCCGGCGAGGAATACTCTCTCTTCGGCAGTGGAATTCCGCACTTCTGCGCTACGATTCGCACTGCTTCCGGAAAGCTTACGTTCTCAATCTTGCTGACGAAGGTGAAGACATCCCCGGAGACGCCGCAGCCGAAGCAGTGGAAGAACTGGCGCGGGCCGTGAACGGAAAATGACGGCGACTTCTCCTTGTGAAAGGGGCACAGGCCCGTCCAGTTGGTGGCTCCGGCCTTGCGCAGGCGCACGTAGCCCTCAATCACCTTCACAATGTCAGCCTGCTGCTTTACGGATTGGGCAAAGTCGGTCACGAGTGGGTCTAAATCTGAGCATAAGGCACGCGGCCAGCCGCCATGAAGCCATCTACCTTGCGAGATAATGAAGCAATGCATGGCAGCAGTCTTCCCCACGCTTCTATCGGCATCGACTTTGGAACTACCAACAGCACCATCGCGCGCCTTGATGCGAACGGCCAGGTGCAACTTGCTACGTTTTCCTTTCTTGGTGAAATTATTCCCTCGTTTCGCTCCGTGCTCTACTTCGAGCAGACGCAATCTCCCAGCGGGATGAAGCGCGCTCATGGCTGGACTGGCCCTGAGGCCATTGAGCGCTATCTTGAAGCGGACGAAAAGGGGCGGCTGATTCAGTCGCTGAAATCGCATCTGCCTAGCCGCTCGCTTACGGGGACGGAAGTTTTTGGCCGCCGCCATCGCATTGAGGAGCTGGTCGCTCGTATTCTCACTGACCTGCGCAAGCAGGCGGAGAAGCAGTTTGGGCACCCTATCCGTACGGCTACCGTTGGACGCCCTGTGCGTTTTGTTGGTGCTGATACCGAAGAGGACGACGACTATGCTGTCTCCCGGCTGCGCGAAGCTTTTACCGCTGCCGGGTTTGAGCATGTTGATTTTGAGATGGAGCCGCTGGGCGCAGCTTACGCTTACGAGTCCACGCTTGACCGCGACCAGCTTATTCTTATTGGCGACTTTGGCGGCGGCACCAGTGACTTTTCGCTTCTGCGCGTAGGGCCGGAGGTGCGTAAACGTGGGCGGCGGCCGGAAGACCTGTTAGGCAACAGCGGTCTTGGCCTGGCTGGCGATGCTTTTGATGCGCGTATTGTGCGTAAGCTTGTCTCTCCAGCGCTTGGGTCGAACTCGGAGATACGGTCGTTCAACAAGATTCTGCCGGCTGTTCCCGCGTGGATTTACGCCAACCTGGAGCGGTGGCACTATCTCTCGTTTCTGCGTACGAACAATGTTCGCGAAATTCTGAAAGGCACCCTGGCTCGTGCGCTTGAGCCTGAGAAGATTGAGGCGCTTATTGCTGTTATTGATGGCGACCTTGGCTATCAGCTCCATCAGGCCGTTCAGCAGGTGAAGTTTGCGCTTTCCAGTAATGAGCAGGCGGAGTTTCGCTTTCGCGATGCTCCTTTTCACCCCACTATCGACCTGCGCATTCCTGTAAGCCGCGCTGATTTTGAGGGGTGGATTGCGGAAGACCTTGCTGCGATTGAAAACTCCGTCGATACCCTTTTGCGCAGCAGCGGGGTGGCTCCGCGGCAGGTTGATGCTGTGTTTCTGACTGGCGGAAGTGCGTTTGTTCCTGCTGTACGGCGGGTGTTTGCTGCCCGATTTGGGGCGGATCGGCTTCGCGGGGGCAATGAGTTCACCTCGGTTGCGCATGGCCTGGCTCTGCGTGCTGCTGCTCCGGCTTAACGGGGTGTATATAGAGGCTGCGCCGGGTTATTTCTAATGGTTTATTTACGCGTCCGTGTGTATGCGCACAGCGGGGTGCTTTTTCAGTTCTTTTGTTTTGTATGAGTTACGGGCGATTGCACAGGGACTGTGCGGTTTCTTTATTCCGGAACTGTGCAAAAGGCGGGGGACGGGATGCAGGGTACAGGAGATTGTGCTTGTCGATGAGCGCATGAGGACTCCTTTCTTTTGAGTTAGCGAGTTAGCAGAAAAACGGCCCGATTCCTTTGGAATCGGGCCGTTTTTCTGCTTGATTGTTAGTGTGGCACAAAAGGGTTTAATTGAGCGCAAGAGTTATCCACAGATTTGGGATTTATTTTGCATTGCATGCTGCGGATGCGCGCTTGGCGCGCCACAAGACTTTTGTGACCCTCCCGGTGGTCGGGAATTGGGGTTGTGTGGAAGGCAGCGAAAGGCAACCGCAGATCCTTCACTCCGACTACCCCACTTCGTGGGGCCCCAATGCGCTTCGACCAGGATGACACTGCCTTCTTTTGTGGGAAAACCAGGGCACCACGTTGTTTGTGGGAGAGCTTAGACGGGGAAAGCGGGCGGTATGGGGGTCCCACCCTTCTGCAAAAAACGCAGAAGGATAGGGCACGGGACTTTGCTTAGTAGCCGGAGGCTTTGCCGTAGTGGCTGCGGTGGTCCTGACCGCCGCTTAGTTCGCCTGTTTGCGGGTCTATGGAGATGCACTCGCCGTTGGACCAGTGGCCCTTGCTGACAGAGACGTTGTAGCCCATTGTCTTGAGGCCGTCGATGGTTTCCTGCGGGAAACCGGGTTCGAGGTAGAGGGTGTCCGGCAGGTATTGGTGGTGGAAGCGCGGGGCGTCTACGGCTTCCTGAATGTTGAGGCCGCCTTCACTGACGGACAGGAAGATGTTCGCCACCGTGGTGATGATGCGCGGGCCGCCGGGTGAGCCGAGCACGTAGCGCAGCTTGCCGTTTTCGAGCACGATGGTGGGCGTCATGGCGGAGAGCGGGCGCTTGCCGGGGGCGATGGCGTTGGCCGGGCCCTGGATGAGGCCGTACATGTTCGGGGTGTTCATCTTGGAGGCGAAGTCGTCCATTTCGTCGTTGAGCAGGAAGCCGAGCGTGCCGCTTGTGACCTGCGAGCCGAAGCTGTTGTTGAGCGTGGTGGTTACGCTGACGGCGTTGCCGTCCTTATCTACAACGGAGTAGTGCGTGGTGTTGTTGGACTCGTGCCGCTGGCCGGCGGTTTTGGGCGGGTCGGGCAGGAAGCCGGCGGGGCGCTTCAGATCGGCGCTGGGGGTGGCTTTTGTCTCGCCGATGGAGGCTCGCCAGGCGTCGCCGTACTTCTTTGCAATCATCTGCTTGGTGGGGATGGTGTTGTAGTCCGGATCGCCCATGTAGTCGGTACGGTCCATGAAGGCGCGGCGGTAGGCCTCGGTGATGAGGTGAAGCTCCTGCGGCGAGCGGTCGCCCAGCTTGGAGAGGTCGTACTTCGACAGGATGTTGAGCGCCGAGATGAGCACGATGCCGCCGGAGGACGGTGGCGGCGAGCTGATGACCTTGAACTGGTGGAACTTGCCTTCGACGGGCTTGCGCTCGGCTACGGTGTAGTGCGCGAGGTCCTCAGTGGTGAGCAGCGCGCCGCCTTTTTTCAGGTCGTCTACGAGCTGCTGCGCCATTTTGCCGTGGTAGAAGTCGTCGGGGTTTTCAGAGATGCGCGTGAGGGTTTGCGCCAGCTCGGGCTGCTTGAAGATTTCGCCTTCCTTGTAGAGATTTCCGTCGCGCTGGAAGATGCGGCGCGAGTCGGCGAAGCCTTTCAAGCCCGGCGAGGCCAGCTCGTGCGCCTCTTCTGCTGTGAGCTCAAAGCCTTCGCCTGCCAGGCGGATGGCGGGCTGCATGACTTTCTGGAGGCCGAGCTTGCCGTATTTCTTTTCGGCGTAGACGAGGCCCGCCACAGAACCCGGCGTGGCGATGGCCTTGTAGCCAGTGACGCTGGCTCCGGGAATGATGTTGCCCTGCGCGTCCTGATACATGGTTTCCGTGGCTGCGACGGGGGCTTTTTCGCGGAAGTCGATGAAGGTGCTTTTGCCGTTCTTTTTGCGGAGCAGGAGGAAACCGCCGCCGCCGAGGTTTCCGGCTGCCGGGTGCGTAACGGCCAGCGCGAAGCCGGTTGCTACGGCTGCATCGACGGCGTTGCCACCGGCTTGCAGGATTTCTACGCCAGCATCAGAGGCGAGGTGATGGACGCTCACGACCATTCCGTGCTGCGCGTGCGCAGGCTGCTCGCCCTTGTAGGCAAGGGCGTTCGGAGCGCCCTGCTGCGCAGTTAACAGGGACGAGGTCGATACGCAAAACGCAACCGCAAGAGGAAGAAAGGCAGGTTTCATCATCATGAATGCACTAAGAATACCGAAGAGGTGGGTGTTCTTCATCCTGATTTTGAGCGGGGAGAGGTGCAAACTCCGCGCGGGCTCGATTACATTGGTTGCGTTCCATTTGGAGGCTTAATGTTGACTCGTCTGAAGTTCTCGTTTCGCGATGGCCTGATTGCCGTTACCGCTGCAGTGCTTACCGCTGGAGGATTTGCGCTGGCGCAGCAGGCGTTTCCTGTGGGTAAATCGTGGGCGATTGACTGGGCCAGCGTTCCGGCGAAGACGACCAACGCGGGCCAGTTGCGCACCTTGTTCAAGGGGCCGACGGCTACGCTGGCTGATCTGGATATTCATGTGACGACACTGAATGCTCACCAGGCCTCGCATGCTCCGCATAAGCATCCGAATGAGGAGATTCTTATCATCAAGGAAGGACAGGCTACGGTGCTTATCAACGGGAAGTGGACTACGGCGGGGCCGGGGTCTGTTTTCTATATGGGGTCGAATGTGCCGCATGCGGCGCGGAATGATTCGGATGCGCCGGTGACTTATACGGTTGTGAATTTTCGGATTCCGGGGGCGCCGGATGAGAAGCCGGTGTTTGTGAATCCGTAGGCAGTGCGGAAGAGTTGGCGGTGCGACATCGCCCGATATAATAAGGTGTTTAGCCCTGTTTTTCTGCTCCCCTTTCCAATAAGGCAGCACAATTCCCAACAGGGCTACGGAAGCGACCGCAAAAAATATGCAACAGGAATTAGAGAGCCGGCTCCCGAAGGAAATCGATACGGCTGAAGTGGAAGCCTACTGCCAGAAGCTGTGGGATGAGCTGGGTATTTATTCGTACGACCCGAATGCGCTGGGCGAAACCTTCTCCATTGACACGCCGCCGCCGTATGTTTCGGCTTCGCACCTGCATGTGGGCCACGCGATGAGCTATGCGCAGGCCGAGTTTATTGTGCGCTACCACCGCATGAACGGGCGGAAGATTTTTTATCCGATGGGCTTTGACGACAACGGTCTGCCCACGGAGCGCTACGTTGAGAAGACGTTCAAGATTAACAAGTCGAAGACGACGCGCAGCGAGTTTCGCGCGCTGTGTCTGCAGGTGACGACCGAGGGCGCGCAGGAGTACGAGAAGCTGTGGCGGAGGCTGGGGCTGAGCGTGGATTGGAAGCTGCGCTACTCCACGATTGACGACCATTGCCAGCGGACTTCGCAGAAATCGTTTATTGATCTGTTCAAGGCGGGGCGCATTTACCGCTCGAATGAGCCGGTGCTGTGGGACCCGGTGCTGGAAACTTCCCTGGCGCAGGCTGACCTGGAAACGATTGAGCGCAAGGGCAAGCTGCATGATATTCAGTTCAAGGGTGCAGATGGCTCGCCGCTGACGATTTCTACGACGCGACCGGAGCTGCTGCCTGCTTGCGTGGCGCTTTATTGCAACAGCAAGGACGAGCGCTATACGCATCTGCTGGGCAAGACCGCGATAGTGCCGCTGTTTGGGCAGACGGTGCCGATTCTTGCGGATGATGATGTTGATCCGGCCTTTGGTACTGGCTTGATGATGGTTTGTACCTTTGGCGACAGCGAAGACGTGCGGCGGTGGAAGCGCGATGGGCTTGAGCTGCGCATTGTGATTGCTTCCAACGGGCGGCTGACGGAGCTTGCAGGGCAGTTTGCCGGGCTGAAGAGTGATGAGGCTCGCGGCAAGATTGTGGCTGCGCTGACGGAAGCCGGCGTGCTTACGGGCTCGAAGACGGTTGACCAGGTTGTGAGCGTTTCGGACCGTTCGGATGCTCCGGTTGAGTTTGTGATGGCTCCGCAGTGGTTTATCCGCGTGATGGATATGAAGGATGAGCTGCTGGAGCGTGCGAAGGAACTGACGTGGTTTCCGGAGTGGATGCAGATTCGGTTGGAAGACTGGATCAAGGGGCTTAAGTACGACTGGAATATCAGCCGCCAGCGTTTTTATGGCGTGCCGGTGCCGGTGTGGTTCTGCGCTGCCTGCCACGAGGTTCTGCTGGCGGATGAGGCTTCGCTGCCGATTGATCCTACGGAGTCGAAGTGCCCGGTTGCGGTGTGTCCGAAGTGCGGCTCGGCGGAGTTTACGCCGGACTTTGACGTGCTCGATACGTGGATGACTTCGTCGGTTTCGCCGCTTATCAACTCGAACTGGGCGGGAACGCCGGGGCGCGTTGGCGATGCGAGCGTGTATCCGATGACGGTGCGCGTGCAGGCGTTTGAGATTATTCGCACATGGCTGTTTTATACGCTCGTGAAGTCGCATCTGCATACGAACAGCTTGCCGTGGAAGAACGTGATGATCTCCGGTTGGGGATTGAACGAGAACGGCAAGAAGATTTCCAAGCGCGACCTTGAGCAGTACACCGATGCGAATGGGTATAACCGCTATGATCCGTATGCGGTGATTCAGAAGTTTGGCGCGGACAGCGTGCGGTACTGGGCTTCTGGCGGCTCTCTGGGGCACGATCTGCGCTACAACGAGAAGGATGTGCAGATTGGGCGCAAGCTGGTTGTGAAGCTGTGGAATGCGGCTCGCTTTGCCGACCTGCAAATGGGCCCCTATGACCCCGTCAAGGACTTCATCCCCTTCGCCGAGCGCACGCCGGAAGACCGCTGGCTGCTTGCCGAGTTGAACAAGGTTCTGCCCAAGGCGAAAAAGGCGTTTGAAGGCTACAGCTATCACGAGGCGCGGGAGGCTACGGACGGCTTCTTCTGGTCGGTCTTCTGCGATGACTATCTGGAGCTGATTAAGGACCGCTTCTGGACACCGGAGAGCTACTCGGAGCAGACGCGTGCTTCGGCGCGCACTACGCTGTTTGAGAGCTTGCGCATTATTCTCGGGCTGTATGCGCCGTTTCTGCCGTTTGTGACGGAGTATCTTTACCAGCAGTTCTACAAGGCACATGAAGCAGATGCTTCGCTGCACAAGTCGCAGTGGCCTGTTGCAAATGCCGAGTGGAATGTGACGGTTCCGGAGATGGAAGTGCTGCAGGCTATCCTGGTTGCCGTGCGCGGACTTCGCACGACGGCTAAGGTTTCGCAGACGCGGCGGCTTGCGAAGGTTACGCTGGACGTTGCGGCTGCCAAGCCTGAAACCACTGCGGTCGTAGAACAAATGATAAGTTCCATTCGCGCGGCTGTTCGCACGGTTGAGCTGGTTTATGGCTCTGCGGAAACTGCCACCGATCTTGAGGGCGTTAAAGTAGGCATCGCTGTTGAGTAAGGCGCAACACAGGAGAAGAGGAATGAGCCTCGGCTTCGAGATTTCTAAAGACGGCGCGCTGGATTTTCTTTCGCTCGGCGCGCTGGTTCACCGCATCGATCCTGGCATCATTCCTTTTCGCAAAGCAATAGAAGCAAAAATCCATGTCAGCGGCGGCGAGTTCAACGTCGCCGCCAATCTTGCCGATGGTTTTGGGCAGCGGGCCGCTATCGCTTCGGCCATGGTCAACTACCCCATTGGCGACCTGATTGCTGAACGCGTGCGTGCCATGGGCGTGCGGCCTATCTATCGCACCTTTGAGCACGACGGCGTGCGCGGACCAAACATGGCTACTGTCTTCAGCGACCGTGGCTTTGGCGTGCGAGGGCCTATCGTTTTTTACAATCGAGCGAATGAGGCGGCTGCTCAGCTCAAACCCGGTGATTTTGACTGGGGCGCTATCTTCGGCGAAGGCGTGCGATGGTTTCATTCCGGCGGCATTTTTGCTTCACTCTCGCATTCTGCTGCTGACCTTACGATTGAGGCTATGCAGGCGGCGCGCAAGGCTGGAGCGGTTGTCTCCTTTGACCTTAACTATCGTGAGAAGCTCTGGAAGAATGAGGGCGGAGTCACCAAGGCTCGCGAAGTTTTCTCGGATATCGTTCGGTATGCTGACGTGCTCATTGGCGTAGATGCCATGCTTCTGCCTGACAACAAGCAGCACCTGCACACAGAGCATGGCCCGGAAATCATCACCGACCTTATGCAGCAAACCGTGTCGCACTTCCCTAACATCAAGGCGATTGCTGCGACTTATCGCAACGTGCTCTCGACCAATCGCCACACGTGGCGCGCGCTTGCCTGGATGAATAGCGAGCATATCGAAACGCCTGAGATGGACCTGGATATTTACGACCGCGTGGGCAGCGGCGATGGTTTTGCCGCGGGCTTTATCTACGGTCTGCTTAATGGCGAATCGGCTGAGCAGGCATTGCGCTATGGCTGGGCGCATGGCGCGCTGCTTACCACCTTCCCCGGTGACACTACGATGGCCACGCTGGAGCAGATTAAAGCTCTTGCCAATGGTGGCTCTGCTGTCATTCAACGCTAGGGACGAGAACAGAAAAAGGCCGCACGATGCGCGGCCTTTTCCTATTCAACTGATGCAGCACTGGCTATTGATTTACGCCGCTGGCCAAGAATCCGCCATCCACTACGATTGTTTGCCCGGTCACGAATGAAGCCGCATCCGAGGCCAGGTACAACGCGGCTCCAATCAACTCTTCTGTTTTTCCAAAGCGGCCCATCGGCGTGCGCATCAGCAGTTCATGCCCGCGCGGAGTTCCTTCCAGCAGCGCTGCATTCAGCTCCGTCTTAAATACACCCGGAGCAATTGCGTTTACGGTTACGCCTTTCCGCGACCACTCCACTGCGAGGGAACGCGTTAGTGAACTCACTGCTGACTTGCTCGCTGCATACGCTGCAACTTCATGCAACGCGACGTAGCTGTTCAGCGATGTGATGTTGATGATGCGTCCGTATCCGCGTTCCAGCATGCCTTTACCAAAGACCTGGCAGGCTCGCAGCGTTCCCGTCAGATTCGTATCGAGGATTGAATTCCAATCTTCTTCCGTCACATCCATTGTTGGCACGCGCTTGATGCGGCCTGCGCAGTTGATGAGTATATCTACCTTGCCGAATGTCTTCTCCACTTCGTCGTGCAATGCTACGAGAGATGCACGATCTGTCACATCCGAAGTCACGCGCAGTGTCTTGCGCCCCAGCTTTTCAATTGCTGTCGCGGTCTCTTCCACTTGCTCTTTGCGCCGCGCGGTTGCCACTACGTCTGCGCCTGCCTCGGCAAATCCCAGGCTCAATGCGCGACCAATTCCCGAAGTGCCTCCAGTAATGACAACTGTATTGCCTTTCAGACTGAGGATCTCTGCACTCATTGCATCTCCTTTGCGGTTGCGCCTTGTGTTGCTAACTCAGCATGTGCTTCCTTGCCGAAGAACACCGGCACAATATGCCGTGCGTAAAGATTCTCCGCTACATTTTTTGCAATCACTGCTTCGTTTGCCTCTAATAAATTCAAGTAACGCGCTCCCATCTTGGCGGCTACCTTAAAGCCTATATGCAGTAGTTGCCGCAAGCTTGCGTTATAGGCTGGATCGCTCTGCACGTGCCGCAACGCACGCACATACTGCTCAGAACTCCATTCCTTAACTGTTTCAGGCGAAGGCAATTTGGCAACATCTATATCAATCACTGTTGCATATGGCCCGCTGAGCTCTTCACGGTGCGCGAAGGCTTCGGCATAAATCTCCTTTGCCAGTTCGAGCCCTTCGCCGCCTGCTTCCGCGAGCCCAATCAGTTCTTCGAGCCATGTTGTGCCTGCTGTTTTAAGATGCACTCCGGCATTGAACTTCTTCAGGGAGGCATAAATTGCTGGATAAATTGAAAATTTGTCACTGCCGGAATGCACACTCAACTTCAGACTCTTCGGCAATCCGAAGTGCTCTACTGCATGCGCAATCGCGGCCACATCTAATTCAAATTCACGTGCGAACTGAGATACGTCACCGACATAATCTACCCCCTTGTTGAAGCGCCCGCTGAACTTTGGAGCAATTGTCTGAATCGGGATTCCCTCTGAGGCGATTGCCGCCAGAATAATCAGCAGCTCCACTGGACTCTGTGCGCGGTCTGTTTCATCCATCGAAATTTCGGAAATGAATTTTCCTGCGCCTTTCACCGAAGCAATCTTGCGATATACTTCACCGGCTGTCTTTACGGCAGATAGAAATTTCTCTGCCGTTTCGCGCAAGTCCTCTTCAGTAATCACGAGGTCTTCTGTGATTCCGTTGAACTTTAGAGAGCCTGCCAACCCACGATGCGACGCAACAAATGTATCAATATCCGCTTGCGGAGCTGGTTTGCCGATGAAATCTGCTACATCAATTGTGTAAAAGTCGCATACTGAAAGATATCGATCCACTGTCTGCAAACCGATATGATCTGCGTCCAAAAAATACGGCAGAGGCCAGTTTAGGTCTTTCACTGCGGCATCCACGGCCTGACGTGTGCTCGTTGGATTGGAACCAATAATCGTGTGCTCGCGGTTTGATTTGTTCCAAACCGGCACAACCTCCATGCCGTCTTTCAACGCTCGCGCACAGGCTGCGAGCTGCGCCTTAGCTTGATGCGCAAAGCGGTCGCCTGTCCCGAGAGAATACTTTGGCAATTCCAATACTGCACTCATTGCAGACTCCTTTTCTATAAGCGGCTAGCGTGCGCCCAGAGACCTAGCCCTGGGTTTGCAATGAAAAAGACATCTTCGCCATCGATGCGATTTATGCCATGCTGCAGCTTTGCAGGATCATATCCTGCAGTCATTGCGCTTAGTTCTCCATAGCTATAGCCGACGCCCTCTACTTCTTCACGCGTTAAATGTCCTGGGCACCATGTAATGCGGAATCGTCCCTCTGATGAACCATGAATCAAGTGCGCTGCCGCGCTCAGATCATTGGCAAGTTCGGTGTCACTCTCCACGGCTTTGAGTGTTGCCGGGGTCCCGCGATAGCCATACTTGCGAATCAGTTTGTCGATGATCTTGTCTTCACCAAATGTATTCACACCGGGCGCAAGAACAATCAGCTCCGCATCATCGGCTAACGCCATTCGCGTGCGATACACCGCTTTGTTGCCCAGCCATGTGGAATGAAACTCATGCGGGTCGAGATAGACAACAGCTTTCTTCAACGGCTCCGGCACGATTTCAAAATTTACTTTGAGGCTTAGTTCTGCGGCTTTCAGGAAACACTCCACATCATCGCCGACGAATAGGCCGCAGACTGCGAGTTCTCCATTTTCCGTACGCCGCACTACGGTCAGCACGTAGATGATTGGCAGGTGATTCAGGAAATGATCTGATGCGTAATTCAGGACATTGCGCACGGGGTTTATCGCGCGGCCCAGGATGCGTTCCATTCCATATACGGCACCGAGATAGTGGCTACGATTGATTCCTTCGCGTCCGCCTGTTCCAACAAGAACGTTCTTGTTGTAGTTGGCCATGCCGATGACTTCATGCGGAACAACTTGTCCTATCGACAGAATCAGGTCGAATCCGCCGCGTGAGACTAACTTGTTGACCTGCGCGGGCCATGCGTAATTCAGCAAGCCTCCGCTCTGTTCCTGCACATATTCACCTGGCACCTCGCCTAGTGTTTCTATGTCTGTGCGCCAGTTGTGTACATGAAACAGGTTGAGCGGCACTTCTCCAAACATGTGCTGCAGTATTTTTTCCTGCATTGGAGCGTGCGTACCCAGTGCGGGCAGAATCGCCTTCAGGTTGTCGCCGTAATGCTGCCAAGCATACCGAGTCAGTTCGCCTGCGCGCGAATGCGCTCGCGTCTGGTCCGGAGGCAAGACCAGCACGCGCCTGCGCTCTCCCAGCTTTGCCAGTGTTTCTGTCAACAACTCTTTCAGCTTTGCTGAATCAAACGCTGCGTTCTCATCGCCTACTGCCAGGTACAAACTCATATTTCTAACTCCGCTTTGCGCAGCCATGGCGCTAGCAATTGAATCATTATCAGCGCCAACAGATAGGCGCTTCCCGCAATAAAAAATAGTGTGTTGTAACTATGTGTATGTTCCAATATCTGCCCGGCGAAAGTTGCGAGGAGAGCACCGCCCACAGAGCCAGCCATGCCGCCAATGCCTATTACCGAGCCTACGGCACCGCGGGGAAACATATCGGAAACTGTTGTGTAGAGGTTCGCGCTCCAACCCTGATGTGCTGCAGCGGCCAAGCCTAATATTGCAATTGCGGCCCACATGGAATTCATGTGCGGCAGGATGAAGATTGGCAATACCGACACTGCACATAACAACATTGCCGACAAGCGTGAGGATACCGGAGAGAAGCGCATTTTCTCGAACAAGGCTGGTAACCAACCGCCGCCGATACTACCAATCGTAGATGCGTTATAGACAAGAATCAGCGGCAGGCCAAGGTGCTTCAGGTCCAGGCCGAAGCGCGAACTGAAGTAGGAAGGCAGCCAGAAGAGATAAAACCACCAGATTGGATCCGTGAGAAACTTGCCGAATGCAAATGCCCACGTTTGACGGAAACGCAACAGCTTGAGCCATGGCACGGACGGACCCATCTGCATTGCTGCTTCACTGTAGATGAATCGCAACTCCGCGCCGGTCAGTGTGGGGTGGTCGGATGGCTTGCGATAGTAGCGCCACCACCACAAGATCCAGATTGCACTGAATGCTCCGGTTACCAGGAAGGCTGTATGCCATCCGAAACGGAGCGTGACGAATGGGACAATCAGTGAGGCAAGAATTACGCCGAGGTTTGTGCCGGAGTTGAAAATTCCTGTCGCGAGCGACCGCTCACTCTGTGGAAACCACTCGGCAATCGTTTTAATTGCTGCCGGGAAGTTGCCGCTTTCGCCAAGCCCTAATGCAAACCGCGCTGCTGCAAATTCGAGTACGGTGTTGGCCAGCGAATGCGCCATTGCCGACAGGCTCCAGACGGCCATGATGGTCATGTAGCCGATTCGCGTGCCTACTTTATCTACAAAGCGCCCGGCGGCCAGAAGGCCTACTGCATAGGCAATCTGGAAGGCGTTCACTACATAGCTATAGTTCACCTCGGTCAGCCCGATGGTATGCTCAAGCGTTGGCTTAAGTATCGAAATGACCTGACGGTCCATATAATTGATGGTTGTGGCCGCAAAAAGCATGGCACAAATCGTCCAGCGCACACGACCAACGCGCGCTCCCGGTACGAGTTCTTCGTTTGTCGGCATTTGATCCGGCGCTGCGCTCATCCTGGTTGCGCCCCTTTTTCTAAAGTCTGAATGCCTTCTTTGCCAGTGTGTACGTTAAATCTCGCGCTACCTCATACGCATCCTCTTCACGCAAACGATGCTCGGCTACCAGACGCGCCAGGAATGCGCAATCAATTCGACGCGCTACATCATGACGCGAGGGGATGGAAAGAAATGCGCGTGTGTCATCGATGAATCCGGTTGTGTTGTAGAAGCCGGCCGTCTCGGTTACCTGCTCGCGAAAGCGCATCATTCCTTCCGGGCTGTCATGGAACCACCACGGTGGGCCTAATCGCAAGCAAGGATAGTGCCCGGCAAGCGGCGCGAGTTCCCGGCTGTATGTTGTTTCGTCCAGCGTGAAGAGAACGATGCGCAGGTCATGCTCGTTGCCATATCGGTCGAGCAACGGCTTTAAGCCGTGCACATAATTGACGGCCTGCGGAATATCCGCGCCTGTGTCGCGGCCATATTGCTCGTATACCGAGCGATTATGGTTGCGGACGGAGCCGGGATGAAGTTGCATTACCAAGCCATCTTCCACGCTCATGCCGGCAAACTCTGTGAGCATCTGGGCGCGGAACAATTCTTCATCGGCTTTGCAACCTTTACCCTCACGCACGCGTGCAAACAACACGGCAGCATCTTCTTTCGACAAGTCTGCCGTCTGCGGCGTTGGATGACCGTGGTCCGCGGCTGTTGCTCCCTGCTCCTTGAAGCGCTTTCGCGTTATGCGTAATGCGTTCAGGTAGCCTTCCCACTTTGTTGTATCCTCGCCGGTCAGTTCGCCCAGCTTGATGATGTTCTGCGCAAAGTCAATGAAATCCGCATCCACTACAGGGTCTGGACGAAAGGTTGGGATTACGCGGCCTTTCCAGCCTGACTCGCGCAGCTTTTTGTGGTCTTCCAAAGAATCGAGGGGCGAGTCTGTTGTTGCCAGCACTTCTATTTTGAAGCGCTCATAAAGGGCGCGCGGGCGAAACTCCGGCGTTGCCAGCTTCTCTGAAATTTTGTCGAAGTAGAGGTCCGCTGTCTTTTCTGAAAGTGGCTCCTGAAGCCCGAACAGTTCCGCGAACTCCCAATCGAGCCACATTCGCGTTGGCGTTCCGCGAAAGAGATAGTAGTTGCTGGCGAAGGTCTTCCAGACTGCGCGCGGATTTTCAATGACCGCTTTGCCGATCTCCAATTCATTGAACGAAACACCCTGACTGTAGAGTAGGCGGAAGACGTAATGGTCCGGCTGCACGAAGAGCTTGGCGGGGTCTGGAAATGGCTGGTCCTCTACAAACCACGAGGCCTGCGTGTGCCCGTGCGGGCTGATGATGGGGTAGTCCTTTACATGCTCATAGAGCGAGCGGGCAATCTTCCGCGTATCAGGATCGGCCGGGAACAAACGGTCAGGATGAATGAGCATGGCGTTGGCGCTCCCTTAGTGGACGCGCACGCTGTCTGTCCGCAACAGGCATTGTTGCCGGGCTCAGCGCAGGCGCCGAAAAATCCTTCGTGGCGGATCGCTTTGCGGACTTCAAGACTCTTCCAAAAGCAATTCTGCTCGCAACCCGAACTAAACACGAAAGGCAAGCATCGCACCGGGGGATAGGGATGGTCAACTTTGCGTATTTCGATGGAAGAAATACTGGTTCTTCCATCGAAATAACTGTGGGCGGAATTCCGTTTTAGATGGGGAATCTATCCGCGGTTAGCTATTTTGCGGCCTGCGCTTTCGATATCTCGCGGTCAAGCCCTGTGCCACGAGTTGCGATCCCCGGTAGGGTAATCGGCAGCCGGCCCTCCACTGGAATTTCACCGAAGAGCGCTTTTACCAGGCTCTTTGCCGAGGTTGGCGTATTGGTGAAGGTGCAAATGTACGTTTGCAGTCCGGCGAGCGACATTCCCGCGTAGGGATTGCCGAAGGCGGCGAGGATTGTTTTGTCGCCTGCGGTCTTGAGGATGCTGGCGAGCAATTGTGCTGGGCCAGCATTCAAGCCTATTGAGCCGGTGGCCTTGCCTTGCACTACGCGTCCCGCGCTGGGCACGGATTCGGCGACAACAATCACGGTTGCGGCTCCGTGCACGGCCTCCAGCACGGCGTCCGACTGGAAGCGCGCATTGGCTCCATCCACATGCAGCACTTTGGCTTCTGGAGAGCGTGCGAACAGTTCCGCCGTAAAGGCCCGGCTTCCATCGGTCCCGCGGGGCGAGTCCGTAAACTCGATGGCTACGATTCCCTTTCCATCTGAGGAAGATGTGCGCAAAGGCACCAAGCTGCTCTTGTCTTCCACGAGCGTAATCGCCTTCTCTGAGACCTTCTCTGCCAGGGCTTCACTCTCCGGGTCGGCCACGGCGTTTGCCACGTTTTCAAGCGAGACGAAGCGGTTTTGGTTCAGGCCGACGGAAGCCTTCATTCGCAGAATCTTTCGTACGCTTTCGTCGATGCGCTTCTCGCTGATTTTTCCTTGCTTCACGGCGTTGAGTAATCCGTTGTATGCGCCATCGAGGTCTGGCGGAACACAGAGTACATCTTCTCCAGCTTCCACTGCCGCTACTGCTTCGTCTGCAGAAATCGCTGCTTTCGAGGCGGAATCATTGGGACCGGAAAAGATATGTGTAAGCCCGGCCATTTCGAGGCCATCCGTTATAACGATGCCCTTGAAGCCAAGCTGATTCTTTAAGAGGCCGGTTACTACGTGCGACGAGATGCTGGCCGGCTTGTTTGGGTCAGGCTCAATTGCAGGCACTACAAGATGCCCGATCATCACGGAGTCCACGCCTGCCGCAATTGCCTGTTTGAAGGGAACGAGTTCGAGTGAGTTCAGTCGATCCATGGAGCCGGAGACCCGCGCCAATGCAAGATGCGAGTCTGTGTCTGTATCACCATGGCCCGGGAAGTGCTTTGCTGTTGTAAGCAGACCCGCGCTGCGAGCGCCTTCAATGTATGCGCTCACCAATGAGCCAACCTGTGTTGGGTCTTCGCCGAACGAGCGCGTGTTGATAATAGGGTTTGCAGGATTCGAGTTCACATCGGATACTGGTGCCCAGTTCCATTCGACACCAATTGCTCGCGCTTCCTTGGCAGAGACGCGGCCAAATTCCTTTGCTAACTCCGTGTCATGCGCTGCGCCGAAGGCCATTGCTGCGGGAAGATCTGTTGCGCCTGTGAGACGCATAGAGGCCCCGCGCTCAAAGTCCGCGGCCATTATCAGCGGAAGCTTTGATTCCTTTTGCAGGGCGTTGGCGAGATATGCGGCTTCAAACGGGTCGCCTTTGACCAGGAGGCCGCTCTCGACCGGAGATGTGATGCCGAATCCGCCTACGTGGTACTTATGAATCTCATCGACGAGTTGCGTGAACTCTGAGCTCTTTACATTCAGGAACTCTACCTTTGCCCAGACCATTATCATCTGGCCAATTTTTTCTTCGAGCGTCATCTTGCGCAGCGTGGTCTCTGCCCAGCGTTCGCCTTTATGATCCAGATGCACCGGGCTGGCCGCAGATGCGCTCATCGCGTTTGTTATGCACAAGCCAACGGCTAGCCAAGCCTTGCAAGCTAATTTTTTTCGCATCCTCACTCCTCAACTATGCGTTTCAGTACAGCAGATACTTCGCACGGGTTTTTGCAAAGGCATCGATTGCATCCTGCCAGGCTTCTTCAATTCTGTTTGGGTCGGCACCTGTGGCAATTGCGTCTTCGGTTGCTTTGCTGCGCATCAGCACGTCGAGCTTATCCAGCTTGTAATCGTTGGGATAAAGCTTGTGCAGTGCGGATGCAATCTCAAGGCCGAGTGCAGGGGCATCGAGTGCGTAGCGGTCTGTAAGCAGAATGTTTATGCCACCGCACTTTTGATTCGCGTAGACAGATGCGTTTGGCGTAAAGCTTACGGGGACGAAGCGCACGCCGCTGATCTCTCGTGCGTTGAGATAGTGCGCAAGTTCGACGGCATTGATCCATGGCGCGCCTACCAACTCAAACGGCGTATCTGTTCCGCGACCAACGGAGATGTTGGTTGTCTCAATCATTCCAATGCCGGGGTAAAGTGCGGCTTCGGTCAGGCTGCGCATGTTTGGCGAGGGGTTCGCCCATACGCGGCCTGTTGAATCGAACCAGTCGCCGCGTTGCCATCCTTGCATCTTTACAATGGTCAGCTTTGCGTTGATGTTGCGCTCGGTGTTGAACATTGTTGCGAGTTCACCGATTGTCATGCCGTGACGCACTGGGGTCTTCCAATAACCGACGAAGCTTTCGTGGTCTGCGTCGGCGACTGGACCCTGTACGTAAGCTCCTCCAATTGGGTTGGGACGGTCGAGGACGTAGATGGGCTTGCCTGCTTTTGCAGCGGCCTCCAGAAAGTAGCCCAGCGTGCTTTCGTAGGTATAGAACGGAACGCCGATGTCTTGAATGTCATAGACAAGCGCGTCGATGCTCGCTAGCTCTTCTGCGGTGGGGCGGCGCTTGGCGTCGGTGTCGCCGTATACGCTGTAGACCGGCGTGCCAGTGGCTTCATCGCGCGAGTCGCCAATCTTTGTTGTATCGAGCTTGCCTGCGATGCCATGCTCGGGACTGAAGATGGCTGCCAACTGGATTCCGGGGGCATGTGCGAGCACATCGACTGTCCGCTGGTCCTTTGCATCTACGCCTGTTTGATTTGTTACGAGACCTACGCGGAGGGGCGTTGTTGTGTTGGGATGCAGCTCGCGGAAGCCGTCTGACTCCAGTACATCGATGCCGGCTTTGACGTCGCCGTTGCGTGCGACGAGCCGCCGTGCGGCCATGATGGACTCGTTGTAGCCGGTGATCCGTGCGAGGCGCAGTTTTTCGTTTTCGCTTGGCGAGAGATTGAGGTCACTGGCCACTGCTGATGCAAGACGGGTGCGCAGATCGACTATCGCGCTATTGCCTCCGCGTGGGTGCACGCGGTTGGTCAGCAGAATTACATAGGTGTCGGTTGTTGGGTCCACCCATAAAGAGGTTCCTGTAAAGCCTGTGTGCCCGAAGGAGCCGACCGGAAGCAACTCGCCACGGTTTGTTGAGAAGGAGGAATCAACATCCCAGCCGAGGCCGCGCAGGTGCTCGCGCATTGCGGGAGTCTGCGGGGTTGTCATCTTCTCGACTATCTCGCGGCTCCAGAGTTTTGTTCCATGCAGGAGTTCTTCAGCAAAGATGGACATGTCATCCGCGGTGGAGAACAGGCCGGCATGGCCGGCTACTCCGCCCATGCGGCGCGCGGTGGGGTCGTGTACTACGCCGCGCAGCATTTGCTCATGCTCGTCGTATTGCGTGGGGGCAATGCGCGGCTTCCAATCTGCTGGAGGCAGGAAGCGTGTGTTCTTCATGCCTAGCGGCTCAAAGACGTGCTTCAGCGTGTATTGGTCGAGCGTTGTTCCTGTCAGCTTTTCTACGATGAAGCCCAGCGTCTCAAAATTAATGTCACTGTAGACAAACCTTGTTCCCGGCGGATTGACTGGCCGGGAGTGCATGACCATCTCATAGGCTGTGGCGCGGCTTTGCCACGGCTCTTTCAAGTCCAGATCTGGCGCGAGGCCTGAGTAGTGCGTCATCAGCTCGCGAATTGTTATCTCGCCCTTGCCGTTCTGCGCGAACTCAGGAAGGTATTCGGAGACTGGAGCATTCAGGCGGATGCGGCCCTGCTGCATCAACTGCATGACGGCGGAAGTGGTGGCTACGCATTTTGTCAGCGAAGCCATATCGAAGATTGTGTCCACTGTCATGGGTTCGCGCGTTGGTTCCAGCGAGCGCTGACCGAATGCCTTGCGATAGACGACCTTGCCGTTGTGCCCAATCAGGACAACGCCGCCGGGGATTGAGCCTTTTGCAACGGCGCTCTGTATTAACGTGTCAATATCCGCAAAGCCAGCGGCTTGTTGCTGCGCGCTGCTTTGTGCTGCGACCACCGGCAAAGATGATGCAGGCGCTATTGCCGCAAATAGAACCACGCTCTTCCAAGCAAAACGCATCGTTTTGAATTCCTTCCTCTCAGTCTTCAATCGCCTTGCGCACGTTCCCCTTGGTTTTGCGCAGGCGCTTTTGTGCTTCGGTCTTGCTTACGCCTGCCTGCAGCATTACCAACGCTACGGGCAGGCTCATTCCTGCCTTCTCCAGAGTTACGACTGCGGTCTCGCGGCTTACGCCTGCGAGCGTCTGCACGATTCCGATGCCGCGCTCGAGCAGCTTTTCATTTTTCAGAATGAGGTTCACCATCAGGTTGCTGTAGACGTAGCCCACCCGCGCCATTGCGCAGGTTGTGAGCATGTTGCAGATCAGCTTCTGCGCTGTTCCTGACTTGAGGCGCGAGGATCCTGTGAGCACTTCGGGGCCTACGTTGACTTCAATGCTTAGCTCGGCGACTTTGCCAATCTCCGAGTTAAGATTGCTGGCGATGGCAATTGTCTTTGCGCCTTTGCCCCTGGCGTATTGAAGTGCACTGATTGTGTATGGCGTGCGTCCGCTGGCTGCGATGCCCACTACTACGTCCCGCTTGCCGGGCTTGCGCTTCGCTATATCCTTGCGGCCCAGTTCGACTGAGTCTTCACTTGCTTCCACGGCGCGAACGAGTGCGGCTTCCCCACCTGCAATTACGAATTGCACCATCTCAGGGCTGATGCCGAAGGTCGGCTGCGCCTCTGTTGCGTCCAGTGCGCCGATTCTTCCGCTGGTTCCGGTGCCTACGTAAATCAATCGGCCACCTTTGGCCAGTGCTATCGAGATTACATCCACAGCTTCCGCAATCTGCGGCAGAACCTTCTTGATGGCGCGAGGCACGATGGCATCCTCGCGATTCATTACTGTTACCATCTCCAGCGCAGTCATGGAATCGAGCTTGTCTGTGGCCCGGTTCCGCTGCTCCGTCGTCAACTCCTGCAACTTCATTGCATTCCTCTCAATTTAAGGCGCGCTCTGCGCGCGCAGGTAAAACCAGGCTGGCACAGTAGCCCACAGCAAATGTAACCAGGCTGCCAATCACTACATACCACGTGAAAGAAACTGTTGTGCCGCGCCACAGGTAAAGGTCAACTCCAAGGCCAGCGAGTAATCCAAGGATTGTGCCGCGCTCGGTCGCGCGCTTTGTGAGCACGCCGAGCAGGAAGACGCCCAGCAGACCACCATAGGCAACCGATGCAATCGAAAGTCCTACTTCAATTACTTTGCCGCCGTTGCGGGCCAGTAATGCCAACGTGAACAAGATGATGCCCCAAACGATTGTGGATTTGTGCGAGAGGCCGATGCGCTGCTCTTCGCTTGCATTGGGGCGAATGCGTCCGTAGAAGTCCACGATTGTTGTGGACGAAAGCGCGTTGAGTGCGGCGCTCAGGTTCGACATTGCCGCGGCGAGGATTGCGGCAATCAATAATCCGCCAATGCCGTGCGGCATTTTTGTTACTACGAAGGTGGGGAAGATCATGTCGGTGCGCGCAAAGGGTGCTGCCGGAGGATTCATCTTGTAATAGACGAACAGCATGGCACCGATGAGCAGGAATAGCGAGAACTGCGCGAGGATGACTACTCCGCTGGATAGCAACGCGGTCTTTGACTGGCGCTCGCTGCGCGCTGCCAGCAGGCGCTGCACAATCAACTGGTCTGTGCCGTGGCTTGCTGTTGTTAGAAATGCGCCGCCGATGATGCCTGACCAGACGGTATAGGTTGCCGAGAGGTTCCACGAGAAGTCGAGCAGGCGGAACTTGTCCGCTGCGCCTGCAACGTGTGCGACTGTGTCCCATCCGCCGGGCACGAGATGCAGGATGGTGAAGAATGCGGTAATGGTTCCGGCAATGTAGATTGTTAGCTGGATGACATCAGTCCAGATGACGGCGGCTAGTCCACCTTCAAAGGTGTAGAGCAGCGTCAGCACTGTGACTACGGCGATTGCGCAGAGATCTCGACCGAAGTCGCTGAAGCCTGTGAGCATGGCACCAAGCGCGGCACGCACTACGATTGCCACGGCAAAGACGCGCACGCCTTCTGCGGCTGCTCGCGTGGCAAGGAAAATGCCTGAGACCAGCAGGTGGAGTGTTTTGCCAAAACGGCGGTCAATTAACTGATAGGCCGTTACCAACTCGCCGCGGAAATATTGCGGGATGAGCAGGAAGCTCACTACGGCGCGTCCAACAAGATAACCGATGACCAGTTGCAGGAAGCGAAAGTCCTTTTCGTACGCAAGGCCGGGGACGCTGATGATGGTGAGCGTGCTGGTTTCCGCGGCAACAATGGAAAGCGCGATTGCCCACCACGGAATGGTGTTGCCAGCGAGGAAGTAGCTCTTCAGCGTGCGTTGCTGCCCGCGAAAGCGCAGGCCAAAGAGCGTTACGCCCGCAAGGTACACGGCTATCACTCCAAGGTCGAGCGTATTCAATCCCATGGCCAGGCTTCCTGCAGAAAAAGGTGTATGCAGATAATAGTAAGGATATTTGTGTCAGATAACGAGCACGAAAGGCAGGCGAATCAAGCTTAGAGGCTGTTGAGCCGCCTGCTTCTTTATGAAAGCAGGCGGCTCATAACAGGCATTGGCTTGGCTAGAAAGTGAACTTGCCCGCGAACTGCAAGATACGGGCATCGCGATAGCCGGTGACTTCGCCAAACTGCGACGAGGAACCGATGCTGGTCACGACCGAGTTCACATTTGTATGGTTGGTGGCGTTAAACGCTTCCGCACGGAACTGGAAGTTCAATCTCTCCCATATGCGGAAGTTGCGCATAACGCCAGCATCGAGGCGGCCAAAGCCGGGACCGTTAATCGTACCGCGCTTCTCTGTTCCCGGAACCGCGCTGTTCGGATCCGGAGCCTCGAATGCACCTGTGTAATACCACAGCTGACCGTAGGTCTTGTTATGAAGCTTCACGCCAGCCGGGGCATGGTTCGGGTTGCCTATCTGGTTGGGACGCATACCTGCGTTCGTGTTGCCAAGTATGCCCAATCCAGCATTGTCTGTTTCATAGCCGGTGGTGGTGCGGCCGTTGTAGATGCTTGTCATGCCATTCGGCAAGTTGTAGGAGGGAGAGTACGCGCTGCTTGCGGAGACCGTAAGCGGCAGGCCGGAGTTTGCCGTATAGATGCCGGAAATCTCCCAACCACCCAACAGGCGGCCTGTTAGTCCCTTCTGGTCACGGAACCACGGCTCCTGAAGAACACCATCCACGCTAAAGACATGTTTGCGGTCCGCCGCTGCGCGGCCATACTCTGCGTCGATGTTGTAAATGTTCTGGACGAAGCCGGAATAGTCAGCCTGAGCATTCGTCAACGCTCGCGACCATGTGTAGTTCGCGTCGATGTACGTATCGCCGGAGAAGTGCTTTGTCACCTTCGCCTGAAGCGAGTTGTAGTTTGAGCTAAAGATCGTCTTCAGACCATCGACGGCAAAGTAGCCCTGGTACGGCTTGATCTGGTTCAGCACGCGGTCGCAGGTCGAGTTCAGAAATGACTGCTTGCCCGTGTCCGGATCAACGCAGGCCTGGCCTGAGCTTGATGGCTGCACCTTGCCCTCCCATGCGCCAGGCACAGGCTGGTTCAGGTTCAGCGCTCCAAGCAGGTTGTTGCCGTGATCGCCAAAGTAGCCAATGTCGAAGTAGAGCTTCGGCGCAAGCTGTTGCTGAATATCCAGCGAGTATTGCTGCACATAGGGCGTATGGTAATCGAGTGGCAGCGCCTGGAGCCGTCCCGGCGTAGCCGAGCGCGTCGAGGACGTAGCGCCTCCCGCAGGAGCATCAAGCAGTGTCTCGGACACCGCGTAAGACGAGACTGCTGGAGGGTTATCGAAGATTGTGGTCTCGTAGTAGCTGACTTCCGCCTGATCATAGGACCAGCCATAGCCACCGCGCAGGGCCGTTTTGCCATTGCCAAAGACATCCAGCGCAAAGCCGACGCGAGGAGCGAAGTTGGCCTTGTCCGCCTGTCCCACTTTGTTGCCATAGGGCGAAGCCTGGTTATTGTTGGATGCATTCGGCGTGCCGAAGATCATGCCGTTGATGTAGTTCACGCCGACATAATCAGCATCGGGATTTGCCGTTGTTGCCTGTCCTGCATTGCTGCCCGTCTGGTTACACGGGCTGGTAAAGCAGATGAGCCCGGTCGTAGCGATTGTGGGCGCAGCCGATGCGCTGTATCGCGACGGATCAAAATTGCTCAAGGCGTCGTTGGCGTCAAACGGCTGTCCGAAGTAGCTATAGCGCACGCCCAGGTTGAGCGTCAGCCGTGGTGTGATCTTCCAGTTGTCCTGCGCGAACGCTTCCCACTGGCTCGACTGAACGTTGACCTGAATGTTCTTGGATGCCTGCGAGAAACCTGTGTTTGCATTGCCCAGCAAGAAGTTGGCAAAAGCCTGCACCTCTGACATACCGCTGTACTGTGTTTGATTCACAATCGGATATGCCGCGTCATTTGTAAATCCGAACGAGCCCTGGTTGCCACCGCCCGCGGAGTTTTCCTGCTTCTGGTAGTGGTTATAGGAGACGCCGAAGATCAGCGTATGGTTGTGCAACGTCTTGGTCACGTCGCCAAAGGCCTGGTGATTCACACCGTGATCCACATACACTACGCCGCCACCCAGCGTTGTCATACCGCTTACGGCAATCGTCGGAACCACGCCCGCAGTGCTCGTGTAAGGCATCTTGATGTTGATATCCGGAGACTGCGAGGAGAGCAGTGCGCCCTGCGGCGTCGTCAGAATCGAGCCGTTGGAGTAGGCATATCCAACATTCATCAACAGCGTGGGCGAAAAGATGTATGTTCCATGCCCCATGTGCTGGGTGCCCGGCGCCTGCGTCACCGTAGCCGAGAGACCCGGTATCGGGCTGGCAACGAATGTGCCCGACCCCTGGAAGGACGGGAAAGTATCGTGCATGTAGCGATAAAAGACGCTTAGCTTCTCACCGAACTGCTGATCAACGCGAACCACCGTGTTCAGGTTGTTAAAGGTGTTGGGGATTGTTGATGTAAGCGTGTGCGGGTCGGTGCCGTTCGCGAGATCTGTCGCGCTCTGCGGTTCTGGAATGATCTTGTAAATGTCCTTCAGGTAGGCCTGTGCCGTCGGCGAAATATTCGTCACCTTGGTCCCAGCGGCGGTACAGGTGTTGGTTTGCGTGGTTGGATCATTGGCAAAGCCCGTGCAGACCTGAACCGGGCCAGTGGTCCAGCCATTTGGCCCGTTATAGCCGCTATTGCTGAAGTCGCCACTGCGTTCTGCCGCGGTTGGAACGATCGCCGCGCCGGTGCTGTACGTCACAATCCGCTGCCATTCCTCTGACACGAAGAAGAAGGTCTTATTGCGGCCGTCATAGAGCTTGGGGATATAGACAGGTCCACCAAGCGAAAAACCGAAGTCGTTATACCGGTACTTCGGAATGTGCTGCTGGAACAGGTTGTTGTAGTAGCCGTTAGCGTCCAGATCATCATTCCGGATAAACTCGTAGGCGCTGCCGTGGATGGAGTTCGTACCCGACTTCGTGACCACATCTACCTGTCCCGAGGCGTTGCGGCCAAACTGCGCCGAATACTGCCCGCGCAGCGTCTTGAACTCGGCAATTGCGTCAGGGCTGGGATAGGTGTAAAGCGTCAGGTTCGCACCGCGGTCCAGGTTATCCGCGCCATCAATCGTCCAGTTGTTCGACGTGGTGCGCCCACCATTGACCGAAAACGCCACAGTGCTTGAACCGCCCGTCGGGCTGTTCGGTCCTCGATTCAACTGATCGCTCGCGCCGCTGAACGTGACGCCGGGCTGAAGGTTAATCAGGCTTTCGTAGTTACGCGTAATCAGCGGCATCGAGTTGATCTGCTCGCTGTTAATTAAGCCTTCGGAAGATGCGCTTTCCAGGTTCAGTTGCGCCTCATCGGCTGTCACCGTCACCACATCACTCACGTTACCTGGAGCCAACGAACGGTTCACCGTCAACGTATCGGCGGCATGCAAAACAATCCCCTCGACCGTTTCCGTCTTAAACCCGGAGGCAGTAATCGAGACCGAGTATGCGCCAAGCGGCAACGACTCAGCGGCAAAAAACCCAGCGGAGTTTGTCTTTCTTGTCGCCTGCACCGCACCGCGGTCGGTATTCGTGATTGTGACGGCCGCGCCGGAGATTACCGCGCCTGTCGGGTCCGTCACCGTTCCGCTGATGCTGCCCGAAACGCTGCTCTGAGCGCCTGCACCGGGAGCACAGAACGTTAGCCCTATTGCTACCAACAGGGCGAAAATACATTGCGTCAGTCTGCGCGACATGATTGTTTGTTGCCTCCAAAAAAATACGCGTTGGTGCTGCCGATACTTGAGCGGGATCTTGCGCCCGCTGCTTCTTCCCAGACGTGCTCGCCTGCAGTCTTCATGAGGGAACGGCGGCCATAACAGCGCCCTAACTTCTCACGTAACTGGGGAATCTTTCCTGTGGACCAAAACCAAGTCCGCCCGGCTGGGCTAGTCATCTAGAGGACTGGATGACATGACCGTAAATTGGCCCCAATTCAAAAGTCAATGAAAAACGCATAAACATTCTGTTCCCGGGACGCGATTTTCTGGCCCCGCAGAGTTCCAAAACTGCAAACTTCAGCGTGCCATTATGCACAGGAATTTGATTTCTCGTTCACGCGTGGTATATCTGAGAGGCAAATGAACGCTGCCAGAATCCATCAGTCGCTCCCGCTCCACCGCGGAGCGGGTCTTCCGTTGTACCAACAGATTCAGCAGCGTCTTGCCTACCAGATTCAAACCGGCGTCTTCAAGCCTTCCGAGCCCCTGCCTTCCATTCAGAAAATTGCCGCGCAGATGGGGGTCAGCCAAATGACTGTCAGACAGGCCGTCAAGTCGCTTTGTGAGCTGGGCATTATTTACAGCCGCCAGGGCAAGGGCACTTTTATCTCAGGCGTGAAGCTTGAGAAAGAGTTTCGGCATGTTCTCTCGTTCAGCGAAGAGGCGCGCGCGCATGGAGCGACGCCGCACTCACGGCTGCTCTCCTTCCGCATTGAGGAGCCTACTCCGGAGACACAGTCCGCGCTTGCGCTTGGCAAATCTGAGAAGGTTTTTCGTCTGCACCGAGTTCGCTATGAAGACTCGATGCCGATTGGCATTGAGTTGAGCTGCCTGGCGGTGAGCGCCTGCCCTAACCTGATGGAAACCTTCAATCCTGACACGTCACTCTATGAAAAGCTGGCGAATCACTACGGCATTCAGCTCACCATTACGGAAGAGGTGATTGAAGTGGGCAAGGCCAACGCCGAAGAAGCGCGCCTGTTGCAGATTCCCCGCCAGAGCCCCGTCTTTCTCTTTACGCGTGTTTCATTTGGAGAAGACGGCAGGCCCATTGAGCATGTGAAATCCACCTATCGCGGCGACCGCTACAAGATTGTCAACCGTCTGATGCGCACCAAACGCTCGGTCCTCAACGCGCCTATCGCCATTTAGAAACGCTCGGACAGGCAACTGCACTATCCCCACGAGGCGCGCAACGTGCTATGCTTTTTGCGCTCCCCCCAATCGGGCCCCGAGGGATTCCAATGACAGTTAATAACCTGTCTTACAGCAAGAATGGCCTTTCTCTTACGGAGCAATTTGAAGGCTGCAATCTCCATGCTTACCAGGACCAGGTTGGCGTCTGGACTATCGGTTATGGACATACCGGTAAGGACGTACATTCCGGGCTTGCTATCACTCTCAGCCAGGCCGATGCGCTTTTGATGAGCGATGTTGCCGCTTCTGCCGCCTTCGTCAATCAAGTCGTCTCTGTTCCGCTGCTGCAGGATGAATTCGATGCACTTGTCGATTTCGTCTTCAACCTTGGCCGCGGCGCATTTGCCGGCTCCACGCTTCTAAAGGAAATCAACGCTAACCAATTTGACGCTGCTGCGACGCAGTTTGAGCGTTGGGACCACGCAGGCGGGAAGGTTGTGGCAGGGTTGCTACGCAGACGACTGGCAGAGAAAGCGCTTTTCGTATCTGCGCAGTCAACAATCTCGCAGCCAGCTACGAGCGATACGGTTGATGCCTGAGGATACTCCCGCATCTGCCGCAAACGTTACGCTTGCCCGACTGGAAGACCAGTTTAGTTGGTACGACAGGAAGAGCATCAGCGCTTCTAAGAAATACCGCTGCATTAAGGTCACGGAAATTCTTGCTGCCGCGCTGATTCCCTTTCTTGGCAGCTTGAGCGAGGCTGTTTCGGCCTTGAAGCCGCATGTGGTCCTGGTTTCAGGCATACTCGGCGTGCTGGTGACTGTGCTCGAAGGAATCCTGCACCTGAACCAGTACCAGAAGAACTGGATCAGCTATCGCAACACGGCAGAAGCGCTTAAGCGGGAAAAATATCTCTACCTTGCCGGCGCGGGTGCTTATGCAAACGCGCCCAATCCGCTGGCGTGTCTGGCCGAACGGATTGAGGCGCTTATGTCGCAGGAGGGCGTGGAGTGGACCACGCTGCAACTGGAGGCTGCCAGAGAGCAGGTTCATAGCAGCGAGGTTGAGCGCTAGCTGGCCGGAACAAATTCAAACTGGCGCGAGTTTCCCTTGTGCTGCGCGTAGGTGTTCTCTACCAGAACTTCAAGCTTACCCGCGCCGCCGGAAGAGACTGTGACCGTTGCAACGCGGCCCTGTTCCTGGCCGCTATCGTTGTTCAACAGGCTCCATGTGGCCTTGGCTTTCTGGCCGTTCACGTTGGCTACCTGCGTTCCCCAATCGCAATTGGCTGGGCGGCATAGCCCCCATGCGTGTATAGCAATCTGGTTTCCGCTGGTGGTGATGTCGAGTGCCGCGAGTGCTCCCCTGGCGTTGGCATCGGGATTCCTCCATCTACCAGCTAACGAAGGGATGGGCGTGGCGGCTGTGGGCGTATTGGTTGCAGCCATTGCGCCACTCGGGGCATTGACTGAACCGCTGGCGGGAGAGGGCGAGGGGCGCCGTAAGGCAAAATAGCCAGCCGCCAGAATCAACGCAAGAACTGCGGCTCCAATGCCTGCAAAGAGCGGCAGCTTCGACTTTGCGGGCGCGGGTGCTTCTGCGTGTGGAGGCGGCAGTTGCGCTGGAATTGTCGCATGGACTGTCTCTGTTTCCGTTGCCGCATCCACATGCACATAATGCGCGAGCGCCTGCACCAGCAGTTGCACATCGGAATCCCAGCGCGTGTGCGTGATTTCAACGCTGTTGCGGTATGCCAGATCTTTCAGATTGTCCGGCAACTGTTCCGCATGCGGCATCCTGGCATCATGCACCAGCACGGGAATGACGGCGATATTGCGCTTCAATCCAGAGGCAATCTCCAGCCGCACGTAATCATTCTCATTATCGAGGCGCCGCTGTCCATCGCTTCCGGTAATCGTGGCCCAAGCCGGCCCAATCACTGCTAGCTGCACGTTGCAACTGCCCACGTTGTCCTCAATAGCCTGACGAAAATCTATGCCCGGCGCAATCGCGGAGACATCCATAAAAACCGCGTCGTTGCCAAATGCGCGGACCAGATCGTCATACAACCGCCCGGCCTCACCCTCGCTGTCATCCCGGCGATAGCTGATAAAGATTGCGTGCGCCAATGATTCTCCTCCCATTTCGTCTGCGCATACAGGGCCCTTGTGTGTGAATTTGCATGACCATAGTACCAAGGAACGCTTCAGCGCAGCGTTCCTTGCCTGCGTGAATTTACTTTCCAATGCAGAAGGTGGAGAAGATGAGATTCAAAATGTCGTCCGGCGTGGTCTGCCCGGTCAGGGAATCGAGCGCCCATAGAGCGCGATAGAGATCGAGCAGGATCATCTCGTGTGGAATGTTTTGCTGGTTTGCCTTCGTTGCGTCGCTGAGTGCGGAGATTGCTGTCGTTACCGCCTGGTGATGGCGCAGGCTGGTCAACATTCCCGGCTCGCTTGCTGCGCCGCCTGTTGCCATTGCGACGATCTTCTCGCGCAACGCCGCAATTCCCTCGCCTGTCAGCGCGGATGTATGCACGATGGGGAGTCCTGCAGGCTCCGCGTTGTTTTGCGATGCTGCAAGGTCGCTCTTGTTCCACGCAATCAGCGCGGGGCGGCCTTGTACGTCTTTCAACAAGCCAAGCTCTTCTTCATTCAACGGTTGTGTTGAGTCAAGGACAACCAGCACCAGCGCGGCGTCGGCCATTGCCTCGCGGCTGCGTGCGATTCCAAGCTGTTCCGCTTCTTCGTGTGCTTCACGTAGTCCGGCTGTATCTACCAACTCCAGCGGAATTCCATCAAGAGCAATCCGTTCGCTCACGGTGTCGCGCGTTGTTCCCGGAGTTGCCGTCACGATTGCGCGGTCACGTTCGATGAGCCTGTTAAAGAGCGAGCTCTTGCCTGCGTTGGGGCGGCCTACGATTGCAAGCGTCAGGCCGTCATGCACTACGCGACCGCGAGCGAAAGATGCTGCAAGAGACTCCAGCGGCAGCGTGAGTTCGCCGATACGCTTTGCAATCTCCTCAGAGCCCGTTACCTCAACATCGTCTTCCGCAAAATCAATCCCAGCTTCAAGCAGCGCAATCAGTTCCACCAGATGCTGCTTTACCGGAGACACGCGATGGCTCAGCGCACCGCCCATCTGACTCGCCGCCTGCCGCGCCTGCGTCAGCGTCTGCGCATCAATCAGGTCGCGCACGGCTTCGGCCTGCGTTAAGTCCAGCTTGCCTGCTAGAAACGCCCTGTGCGTGAACTCGCCCGGCTCGGCCAGGCGTGCGCCAAGCTCCAATGCGCGGCGCAGCAGCATCTCTAGCACAACCGGAGAGCCGTGTGCCGCAATCTCTACCAGGTCGTCTGCGGTATACGAGTTTGGCGCAGCGAAGTAGGTCACCATGGCTTCGTCGATGCGCTCATTACTGCCAGATTCATCCAGCACGTCTGCCAGGCGCGCTCGCGCATGTTCCAGCGGCTGCCGCAGCCGGACGAGCTGAGTTGCAATCTCCGCGGCATGCGGCCCGCTCAGCCGCACAATGCCAATGCCTCCGCGCCCCGGCGGCGTGGAAATTGCCGCAATGGTATCGACTGCGGCTACCGGCGTCTCTGTTTCTTCCATCTCACTCATGCAGCTTTTATTGTAGGCATGCGCGGCGCTCTCTTTGCACACGTGTTACGGCATGCTCTGGCCGTAATGTATAAAGGTTCCGCCTGTTCAGCATCGTGAGAGGACTGATGAAAAATCTCTGTTCCGCCATTGCAGCCTGCGCGCTTCTCGCCGCACCTACCGCCATTGCAGCGCAAACACCAACGGTTGACCTTACTGTCGTCAAGCCTGAGAGCGTTGGCTTCTCCACTGAGCGCCTGGAACGCCTGCATAGGCTCGTGCAGGATGAAGTCGATCAGAAGCAGCTCGCCGGCGCTATTACGCTTCTTGCACGCCACGGCAAGGTTGTCGATTACCACATCTACGGCAAGCGCAATATGGAAACCGGCGCGCCAATGACGAACGACACCATCTTTCGTGACTACTCCATGTCGAAACCCATCACTGGCGTTGCGATGATGATTCTTTACGAACAGGGCAAGTGGCTGCCCAGCGATCCGCTCTCGAAATACATCCCCGCGTTTGCCAACCTTAAGGTCTACAAGAGCACTGATTCCAGTGGCAAAATGATTCTTGTTGAGCCCGACCACGAGCCCACCATAGGCGAACTCATGTCGCACACTGCCGGGTTCTCGTACGACCGCTTTGGTGTTCCTGTTGTGGAAGCGCTCTACAAGGACAAGCAGGTGATGCAGTCGAAAAACCTGCAGGAGATGGTCGATAAGCTCTCCACTATTCCGCTCAACTATCAGCCGGGCAAGGGCTGGATGTACTCCGTCTCTATGGATGTTGAGGGCTATCTCGTCGAAAAGCTATCTGGCCAGACGCTGCCCGACTTTATGCACGACCACATCTTTGCGCCGCTCGGCATGAAGGATACCGGCTTCTACGTGCCGCAGGATAAGCGTGACCGCTTCGCTACCAACTACACGTATCACGCTGATACAAAGCAGATCGTCGCTAACCCTACGGAAAACGGCATCCCTACGGATTACACCGCTGTACCCACTATGCCTTCGGGCGGCGGTGGACTCACTTCTACCATTGAGGACTACTACCGCTTTGCTCTGATGCTTTCCAAAGGCGGCGCGCTCGGCAATGCGCGCATTCTTGCACCCTCGTCAGTCAAGCTCATGTCTACCAATCACGTACCCATGCCCGTTATCAACGGCGAGTACGGGCAGTTCGGCATTGGGCTTTCGCAGATGCGGCCCGGCTTTGGCTATGGATATAACTGCGCTGTCATGTATGATCCACCAGCTGCTAATCTCACCGATGGCAAAGGCACGTTCTTCTGGGACGGCGCGGCTGGCACCTGGTTCTGGATTGACCCGACTAATGATGTGGTCTTTGTGGGCATGATCCAGCGGATGTCGAGCCCGGATAATCATCCGCTGGAATACAAGGCGCATGTGGCCGTCAACCAGGCGCTGGTTGATCTCTCCAAGTAGCGCTGAGCTACTTCAATAAGTCCAGCGCCATCGCGGTCATTGCGGTGACTCCGGTGCGAATTGCCGGTTCATAGATTGGGGCGAAGAAGGGCGAATGGTTCGACGGCAGCGGCACGCCGCTCGTCTTGCTTTCCGCGAGCTTGGCCGCATCGGCTCCGCCCAGCCACCACATCACCATGGGAATTGAGCCATTCATCGAAAACCGGCCCACGTCCTCGCTGCCCATTACCGTGGGGGCTTCCACTACATTCTCCTTGCCCAGAACGCGCTCTGCCGTGGTGCGCACTTTTGCTGCCAGCGCCACGTCGTTGATGGTTGCCGGAGTATTTTCAAAGACCTTCACTTCCGGCAGCTTGTCAGCGGGAATGTCGTAGCCTTCGGCCAGCCCTTTGGCCTCGCGATGCAGGTCGTCCACCATCTTTGCCCGCGCTTCATCTGAGAATGAACGCAGCGAAAGGCCCATTGTCACTTCGTCCGGAATGATGTTGTTCTTGGTGCCGCCGTGGATGGTGCCAACGGTAATAACCGAGGGCGACTGCGGGTCCATCTGGCGGCTCACCACGGTCTGCGCCGCAAGAACGAACTCCGCTGCAAGTAGAATCGGATCTTTGCCCGATTGCGGCTGCGAGCCATGCGCGCCGATTCCATGAATTTTTACCTCGACAGAAGAAGCGCCTGCAAGGAGCGGCCCGCCACGGAGAAGAATCTTACCGGCCGGGCCGTAGTTGCCTACATGCTCTGCAAGAATCAGGTCCGGCTTGCCGAAGCGGTCATAGAGATGATCGGCCGTCATGGCGGAAGCACCATCAATTGTCTCTTCAGAAGGCTGGCCCACCAGCATCAGCGTTCCATGCCATGCGCTCTTGCGCGCCGCCATTTCCTTCGCGGTGCCGAGCAGCACGGTCATGTGCACGTCATGCCCGCAGGCGTGCATCACGCCGACACTCTGGCCCTGCGCATTGGTTGTCTTGACGGTGGACGCATATGCCAATCCGGTCTTTTCTTCGACGGGAAGCGCATCCATGTCGCTGCGAATCAACAGGCGCGGTCCGGCTCCATTTTCCAGCACGGCAACAATGCCGTACGCCTGGGTGCCGTCTTCATATTTGCCCACATGCTCCGTTACCGTGTAGCCCAGCTTGCGCAGCTCGGAGGCCAGAAAGGCGGAGGTTTTCTCTTCATGGTGGGACAGTTCCGGAGCCTGATGCAGATGCTTGTAGGTCTCGGTGAGCGAAGGCAACTGAGAGGCGACGGAAGACGGGAGATCGGTCTGCGCGGCAAGCGGCAGAGCAGCAAGGAGAAGACAACAAGGGAGCATGAAAGAGACACGCATGGCATTCTCCGGGAATTCGTAATGGAAAGGAACTGGGGCCAGCGTAACACACAGAAACCCGGCCACCATGCAGTTTTGGGCTGTATCCCGGCTGGATTTTCTGGCAGGAAATCTTCGCGAATTTTCCTATTGCCATCCCATAGAAAGATGGCGTACAGTTTTTATATTGGATTGCCATAGGAGAGATGCGATGGGCGGAAAGACGGATGTCTGGCAGGGGACGCTGGCGCTGATGGTGCTAAAAACACTGGAAACAATGGGACCGCAGCATGGCTATGGCCTTGCGCGGCGCATTGAGCAGACCAGCGGCGATAAGCTCCAGCTCAACTATGGCACGCTCTATCCCGCCCTGCTCAAGCTGGAGCAGGAAGGCTACATTCGCTCAACGTGGGGCGCATCCGACAACAACCGCAAGGCAAAATTCTACGAGCTGACCAAGGCTGGACAACGACAGCTTTGCAAGGCCGCCGCCGAGTGGGAACAAACAACCACAATCCTGGCGCGCTTTCTTGCGCCTGCGGCGGAATAAGCCATGCGCAAACTCCGAGCCTTGTTTCTCCGTTTCTTCAGCACATTTCGCATGAGCGGTACGCGCGCCGCAATCGACAACGAGCTCTCTGAACACATTGCCATGCACACGGAAGACAATCTCCGCGCAGGCATGAGCGCTGAGGAAGCCCGCCGCCATGCGCTTATCCAGCTTGGTGGCGAAGAGCAGGCCCGCCAGGCCTATCGCGACCGCGCCACGCTGCCTGCTCTTGAAGGCATCCTGCGCGACATTCGCTTTGCCTTGCGCATGATGGCGCGCAATCCCGGCTTTACGGCTGTTGCGGTTCTTACGCTGGCCATCGGAATTGGCGCAAGCGCTACGGCCTTTGCGTGGATTAACGCTGTGCTGCTGCAGCCGCTGAGCGGAGTCACCGATCCTTCACACCTGGCAACGGTGGAGACTGTCACTGCTGGTGGTGGGCTGGTACCCAATTCTTATCCCGACTTTCAGGATTTTCGCGACCATCTCAAGCTCTTTGACGGCGTTGCGGTCATGCGGCCAAATGCTTTCAGCGTGGGCCGTGAAGAGCACTCCGAGCGCGTGTGGGGCGAGCTTGTCAGCGGCAACTTCTTTGCGGTTCTTGGTGTTCAGCCCGAGGTTGGGCGCATGTTTCTGCCTTCCGAATATGGCGATGCGGCGGGCAAGTATCCCATTGTGGTTATCAGCGACCGTTACTGGCGCACGCACTTTGGCGCGGACCCAAATGTTGTCGGCAAGACACTGCGCGTCAATCAGCATGAATTAACCATTGTCGGCGTCGCCGCGTCTGCGTTTCACGGCTCCATGCCGGCTACTGCTTTCGACCTCTGGATTCCGTACATGCAGCAGCCTGTGCTGAACGGCGTGCAGACATGGATGCTGCGCGACCGGCACAACCGCAACATGCTGGGAATTGCGCGCATCCGGCAGGGCGTGACCTTTGAACAGGCGCGGCAGGAGCTGAAGGCGCTTGCAGAGCGCATGGCCGTTGCCAATGCCGACGTAAGCGAAGGCATGAGCGCGGTTCTGCTGCCGCTCGACAAATCGCCACATGGCCCGCAGGGAATGCTTGCCGGGCCGCTGCACATTCTGATGGGCGTCAGCGTGCTTATCCTGCTTATTGTGTGCGCCAATGTTGCCAATCTCCTGATGGCGCGGGCGGCGAATCGCGAAAAGGAGTTCAGCGCACGGCTGGCGCTGGGAGCAGGACGCGGGAGGTTGATTCAGCAGGTGCTCACGGAAAGCCTTCTGCTTGCCGCGGCGGGTGCGGTGCTGGGCATTGCGGCAACGCCTGTGCTGAGCCGTGCACTCAGGCTGTTGATGCCTCCAAGCTCTATGCAGACACTGGTTGCAGGCGGAACCGGGCCCAATTATCCTGTGCTCGCATTCACTGCAGGCATCTGCATACTTGCCGCGCTTGTTGCCGGGTTGCTACCTGCGCTGCAGGTGAGCCGGTTGAACCTGAGTGCGCGGCTGAATGATGGCGGCCGCAGCGGCATTGCCGGACGCCACAGCAATCGCCTGCGCTCTATTCTTGTTGCTGCGGAAGTTGCATTGGCACTGGTTGCGCTGGTTGGCGCGGGCCTGTTTGCTCGCAGCTTTTATCAAACCACGCAAATCAATCCCGGCTTTGATCCGAATCGTGTGTTGTTGAGCCAGCTTTATCTCGCAACTAACGGCTACTCGCTCGCGCAGCGCAAGGAGTTCTGCCGCCGCTTACAGGAGCGCATGGAAACCGAGCCGGGAGTGCAGGGCTTTGCCTACTCCGATGGCGTGCCGCTTGGTTTTGAACCCAGCTGGTGGGAAGAGCTGACCATTGCAGGCTACACGCCGCAGCCGCACGAAAACATGAACATCTTTCGCAACGTGATTTCGCCCGGCTATTTGCCGCTGATGCACATTCCCATTGTGGAGGGCCGCAACTTTACCGAGGACGATAACGAAAGCCAGAATGTTGGCGCCATGATTGTGAACGAGGCCTTTGTGCATCACTTCTTTGCGGGCCGCAACCCCATCGGCACAAAAGTACACGGCTGGGGAAACTGGTTCCGCATCGTGGGTGTGGCAAAGGATTCCAAGTACCACTACCTCAATGAAGCGGCGACGCCTTACTTCTATGTGCCCTTCCGCCAGATTTATCGCGAAGACATGAACCTGGCCATCTATGTGCGTACGCAGGGCGACCCGAACAGCATTCTCTCCACGCTGCGGACGCAGGTGCACGCTATCGACCCCAACGTGACTATCTACGATTCCGCTCCGCTCAAGGAAGCTATCGGAGCCTCGCTTTATCCGCAGAAAGTGGCTGCAAGTGTCATGGCGGTGATGGGCGGAATCGCTATCCTGCTGGCGGCTGTGGGGCTTTACAGCGTTATGGCTTACTGGGTGGCGCAGCGCACGCAGGAGATTGGCGTGCGCATGGCGCTCGGCGCGCAACCCGGCCACGTGCTGCGCATGGTGGTACGCGCAGGGCTTGCCATCACTGTTGCAGGCGCGGTTCTGGGCATGATTGGCTCGTTGATGCTGGCACGCGCTATCGCCGGTATGTCGTATACGAGCTCAGCCATGGGTGAGCGGGCTGAGATGCTTGGCGGCAGCGTCACCGATCCGATGATTTACGCGGCGGCCGCGGCGTTCCTTGTTTGCATTGCCCTGCTTGCCTGCTGGATTCCCGCACGCCGCGCTGCGTCCGTGGACCCGATGCAGGCCCTTCGCGCGGAATGAACCGTTTGCCCGGTGTGCGCGTATAGCCTAGAGAAAAGCTATGCGCGCATCCGCCCTCGAATTTCGCCTTCGCATACTCATCCACGCCGTCATCATTGTGCTCGGCTTCTGGGCACCATGGAGCGAGACGTTCCACTTTTCTCGTGTCTCACTTCTGGAATGGCTTGCGCTGGAGATGAGTCGCCTTGGCCTTGTGAGCTTTGCTTATGCAACGCCCATCGTCATTGCTCTTGCCACGCTCATTGCCGCGCTCAGCGCGTGGCTGCGTGTATGGGGCACTGCCTACCTAGGCCACAGCATTGTGCAGGGCCCCAGCATGAACGCTGACTCCATCATGGCCAGCGGACCTTACCGCTACGTCCGAAATCCGCTCTATCTCGGCACCATTCTTATGGCCACCGCTATGTCCTTCGCCATGCCCGTCAGCGGAGCGGTCTTCACGCTCCTTCTTGTACCATTCTTTGACCTCCGCCTCATTCTCGGCGAAGAAAAATTCCTTGGCAGTAAACTCGGCGAGCCGTATCAGGCCTATCTACGCGCCGTGCCGCGCCTCATCCCGCGCCTGCGTACCACTTTGCCCGCCAATACACACTCTACGCGCTGGCTGCGGTCCTTGCTTGCCGAGCTCATCCCAATCGGCGTGCTGCTCATCACCGCCATCCTGTGGTGGCGCTATGACAGCAACCTCGTAGGCCGCGCATTTCTTGTTAACTTCGGCATTGCGCTTGTTGTTCGCGCGTTCGTCCCTGATGTTTCCGTCAGGCCCGCGGAGTAAACACACCCGTCCGCTGCATCAAGCTTCTGCTTAGCCCTAAATGCGTCCAGCCAAAGCCCTGCGGATACTTCAGCCCAGCCCCCAGCGTCCGGTCCGCGGCAATGTGGTTGCCCCAGATGAGCGCGAAGGGCAACAACGGGCTGGCGTGCAAGAGCAACGCGCATACGGCAAGCGCAACCGGCGCGGCATACGCATGAATGGCGTTATATGCCCGAGCTCCCCAGCACGGGCTTACAAGATAGCCCAGCATGGAAATATCCGGCACAATCCAGAGCGCCGCAAACCACCACCAGCTTGCGCCTGTGCGCGCATACAGCACTGCAGTAAGAACGGCCACGGCAAGACCTTCCAGGCGCAAGATGCGCCGCACGCCTTCCGGTGGTATAGCCTGTGCAATCCCTGCGGAAATTGAGTCGCTCATGCCTTATTAGATAACCCGCTTTGTGCCGGAGTGCAGAAAATTATTGCCGCAAAAAAGCTAAGAGGGAGAAGCCGCAGCCTCTCCCTCCTTGTCAGATGCAAACCGAAACTACTTCTTCGGCGGCGCGATGGTGTCCTTCGCGGCCTTGGCCACGCGGAACTTCACAACGGTCTTCGCCTTGATCTTGATGGCTTCGCCGGTCTGCGGGTTGCGGCCAATGCGGGCCTTGCGCTCAGCCTTGACGAGACGGCCGATGCCGGGGATCACGAAAACGCCATGCTTCTTCGTTTCCTTGATCGCGGTTTCCGCGAGCAGGTCCAGGAAGGCCGCAGCCTGCTTGTTGGTCAGTTCGAGTTTCTCGGCCAGAAGGCGCGTAAGAGCGGTCTTGGTCAATCCAGTTGCCATGCGTGTTCTCCTTAATATCAAAATGTTGCCCTTGGGCTTCCGCTCGCCGCGCCGGGGTCTGGTTGAAACCCGGTTCGCGCCTTACCGCATGGAGGGATTCGACGGAGGCAACGTATGCACGAAACCCCTGTATTCATGCGGGTCCAGAGAACCCTACCGTTCCCCACAATGCGGCTTTCGAGTATATAAAGTCAAGGCAAAATGTCGGCTTTTCCACAAGTTTTGTTGGCTTTTTTGGGTATTTTGCCGAAATTTAGCGGTTTTTGCCCGATTTTGGCTATTTTTGTGACATCGGAAGCCCCAAAAATAGCCCTCTTCCGTTGCTCATCTCAACCCGAAAAGCACCTTCTTTTTCGGCTGCATGGCCGCCACAAGGGGAGTATTCAGCGCATCCACCACCGGCGCGGCCAGCTTGAAATACTTAATCACCGTATCCGCAATCTTCTTATCCAGCGCCGCCGTAACGGGCAGCGTAGCCGCCAAGCCCCACTGCCGGCACTTAATCAAATCCATCGCCGGATGCTCCGCCGGAAACCCCTTCGGCGGCCGCGTCAGCGCATTGCCGTCAAACTCGGTATAAGACTTCCGCACAGCAGGTTTGGAAAGCAGCTTGCGAAAATCTTCATGATTTTCGAGCAGCCAATGCCGAATCGCGGCCAGTTGCTCCTTTTCCGGCATGTAGGCTCCGGCGGCAATCACCACTTCCTTCGCGGCCACGTGAAAGTAGTAGCCCGCGCCCCAGGTCTTCTCCATGCCCTGGTGCGACCACCACGCCGCAATGTGCGTCTTGTAGGGCCGCTTGTCGTTGGAGAAGCGCGTGTCGCGATAGATGCGGAAGAGGCTCTTCTCCGCAGGCCGCATGTGGTTCGGCGCAAAGTCGATCATTGCATCGGTAACCTTGCGCACAATCGCCAGCATGGGCTCTTTCAGTTCGGCATCAAAAACAGCCTTGCGCGGCTGGAACCATTCGCGGTCATTGTTCCGCGCCAGGTTGCGCAAAAACGTGAGAGCTTCAGGCCGAAAATACGGCACAACAGCCTGCGGTGTGGATGGTGATTTCTTTGTGCTTGCCATAACGAATGCCAGTTTACCTAATTTGCCATCTGCCGATTTGTTCTACCGGTTATGATGCGTATGAGTTACCTTCAGGAGAGAGCTTGGCTGATCAATTCAAGAACTTCGAGACAACACGCACCCGCCAGTTCCGAAACACGGATCTACACCCGACTGATGAGCACACCATTAGCCAAATAGAGGAATACGGCTGCTCAATCATTTCGGTCGGGCCTAATTGCAAAGATGACCTGAACTGGACCTACACAATCGGGATTTATGACACATGCGGTAAGCCCGACCTGATCACCATTGGGCTGCCCTTTAAGACAGCACAAGCGTGCCTGAACGATACTGCAAAACTCTTACGAGAAGGTATTGACCTCACTAGAGAACGTCACTCTGATTTGCTTGAAAACGTCGATTGCGAGTTTCAGCCAGTTGATTCCAAGTGGGTAAAACATCTCATGAACTGGGCCAACTGGTACTACGGTGGAACCGATTACCCGGTTTTGCAAATGATCTATCCCGATCTTGAAAATCGATTCCTCGGAGATGATGGATTCGATCCGAGATTTGCTCAGCCACTAATGCAATCAGATATTCCATTCACAGACATTGAACAGACCTTCTGGAATTCAATTGATGATGATGTGAAGTTCAAAGACTGGAAATTTCCTGATAAGCCACATACAAAAGCCTTTATCACTGAAACAGCCAATCAAGGCACTGAAGCAATAACCTTTGTGTCGCATGATTTGGAAGACGGTGCATGGCAATTCCTTGGAGATAGCATGAGCGACGGCGGAGGACCAGTTGTGGTTTGCCTGCACCATCCCATTGAAAAGGACCCGAGCCTGATTGAATTAGCGAACTTACCGTTAGGCTGGTATGCCGAACGGGATGCTCCCGGTGAACCTTGGCGGCGGCATCAGCGCGAGGCTGAAGGGGCTAACAGCTAAAAGCGCCCTTTACCGAATCACCTTCAAAGCACCACGGAACAATCCATCAAAATCAGCAGCCAACGCCTCATCTTTGCTGACGGCCTGCTCGATTGCCTTCTCCGCCGCGGGCCGCTGATAGCCAAGATTCACCAGCGCCGAAAGCACATCGTCCACAGCCGCACCTTTCACGCCGGCAACGGAGACCGGAGCTACCGCGAAGTCATCAAGCTTATCTTTCAACTCGACGACAAGCCGTTCTGCCAGCTTTTTGCCAACGCCGGGAATGCGCGTCAACTGCGCGTGATCCGATGACTTGATTGCCTGCACAGCGCGCTCTGGCTCGAGGCCGGAAAGCATCTTGATTGCCAGCTTTGGACCAACTCCGCTAACCGTGATGAGGCGCTCGAAGAGGCGCTTTTCTTCGCGGTCCATGAAGCCGAACAGCGCAATCGCGTCGTCGCTTACCTGCGTGTGAATGAACAGCGAGGCCTCCGCGCCGACTCCCGGCAATGCCGTAAATGTGGGCACGGAAATCATTACGTCATAGCCAACGCCACCGGCTTCCACAATCGCCTGTCCCGGCTGTTTATCAATCAATTTCCCGCGCAAATGAGCAATCATGGTTTTGATTCTCCCCTGCCGCGCCTTGCCTGCGCAATGTGCCCCATCGCGTGATTCCCAAACGTTGCATGCGCGGCCAGTCCCGCAACGATTTCCCCCCGTCCATCACAACCAACTTGACACCTGATGAAGTTGCGTTAATCTTCGAGGCATACCATCGGGCTCATTCCTATTGCGTTTTCCCATGCCGGGAGGCATCCATGCGACTTGTCGTCGTCATTCTCGCCCTTGCTGGAGCCGCTTTGCTCGCCGCGCTCTCCTCCATGCACCTTCTGGCGGATATCTGGATTCCCCTTGCCATGCTGGGCTTTCTCATCGGCTTTCCGCTTATCGCCGTGGTTGGCAAAAGCTCGCTCTTCTATGGCCTCTTCGATCTGCCTATCTCACCAAAGAAATTCCCTATCCGCCACTTCCTCGTCACGCTGGCCGCCTTCGCCGTATCCGCTTCGGCATGGTCCATTCTGCGACTCATGCTCGTCGCCAGCCCTGACCGTCTCGGCATCACGCCGCATTACTGGAGCTTTATTCTCTGGCTCACGGACCTCAGCAGCCCTCTTACAGCGCTCCGGATTCTTGTGGAAGTAGGACCGCCGCTTCTGCTCGCCGCCTACTTTATGCTCTTTGCGCTGTATGTTTCCTGCCGTGAGGGTGACTCGCTTCCACGCGTGAGTGCAGGCATCTTCGCCGGGCTCGTTGTCGACGGGCTCTTTGGATTCGGAGTGCTTTACGTCGCCCACCACTGGCTTGCGGATGCCAAAGCGCTCACCAACATTCCGAGCTATCTGCTTCGGGGAGTCGAGGCGCTCCGCTGGGGCTTTGACCAGATGGGGAGCGGCTACTCCGGCGAGCACTGGGCCGACCACACCTTCGCCTCCATCGCCGCTGTGCTTGTTCTGCTGCTCTATGCGGCGCTTGGCTTCTATGGAGTCACGCGGCTCGGCAAGGGCCATACTGTTCCGGCGCTGGCTGGACCGTTGATGGCTGTTGTCGTGCTTGGGTGGTGGGGCTCTGCGCTGGAGTTCTACCTCTGCCGCTGGCATATCTCGCTGCTGCTCGTCGTCGCAGTGCTTGGGTTCATCAACGGATTCATTCCGCTCTCGGACCACACCTACGAGATGACGCCGCGCAGCAAAGTTCCTCCGGCATCTCCATACGAAATTCTTACCGCCAACAACAAGGAAGCCGCCATTCTTGTCGCTTCCGCCGGCGGAGGCATCCAGGCAGCTGCATGGACAGCCAAGGTGCTTGAAGAGCTGCACTGGAAGTATGGCGCGAAGTTTGACAACGCGCTCTCGCTCATCAGCTCCATCTCCGGCGGCAGCATGGGCTCGGCCTGCTATGTGAACTGGATTGCGCAAGGCGCCGACCTCACGTATCTGCAAACGCCGTTTGATGCCGCCTCCTCCAGCAGCCTGGATGAAGTGGCGTGGGGATTAACCTGGCCTGACCTTATCCGGCTCTTTCTGCCTATTCCATGCAGCGTGATGCCGGACCGCGCACACGCCATGGAGCGGGCATGGAGCGGCAACACGCTGAGGGCTGTGACTCACGACAACAAGCAGCTCACCGCTTCCCTCAGCCACTGGAACGAAGAAACCGCCAGCGGCAAGATCCCCGCCGTGCTTATGAACTCCACCATTGTGGAGATTGGCGGGCCGCTGCTGCTCGGCACGACTAAGGTTGTCAGCGAGCCCACGGAGCACTGCAAGCGCGCCTCCAACTGCTGGATGGATGGCGACCAGCTTCACGTGCTGGACGAACACGGCCACCACAAGCACGATATTCCCGTGGCTCGCGCTGCGCGCCTCTCGGCGACGTTTCCTTATGTCTCGCCTGCTGCACGGCCTGCCAAGGCTCACCGCCAGCCGCACATGATGGACGGCGGATTTTATGACAACTACGGTATGGCGTCGCTCACCGAGTTTCTCGACCAGGCGCTCGAAGAACAACTGAAGCGCATGCCCAATGCGCCGCAGGTGAAGAAGATTCTCGTGCTGCAAATTAACGGCTTTCCTCCACCGAACTACGAGATTCAGCCGCCCTCAAAAACTCGCGGTGGATGGGTGCAGCAGATTATCTCGCCGATCCTCATTCTGGCGAATGTGCGTACTGCAGGCCAGGTCTCGCACCGCGACATTGAGCTGCAGTTGCTCATCGATAAGTGGAAAGACCGCGGCATTGAAATCTCATCCACCAGCTTTGAATTAGCCAAGGAAGACGCGCCGCTCTCCTGGCATCTGACGCCGAGTGAAATTGCTGAAATCAAAAAGGGCTGGCGGCATCCTGACCGACTCGTGAAGGATGCGCAGGACAAGGTGGACAAGTTCCTGGCCACTATCGCGACTGCGGAGCCTTCGGCTGATTCCGTCAATCATTCGGCAATCTCTGCCTGAGAAGGCGGTATACTTGCAGCGCTCTGGCATTGCGCTCGCAACTCAGCCTCTCTGCAAGGAGTGACAAATGAAGATTGTCTCTACCATAGCTCGCTACCTTCTGGGCTTGCTCTTCCTCGTCTTCGGCAGCAACGCGTTTCTCCACTTCATCCCCATGCCTCCGCCGCCTCCCGGTGTCATGGGCCAGTTCTCCGGCGCGCTTTTCACATCGGGCTACGTTTATGTCATCGGATTCTTCCAGGTTGTGCCTGCGCTGCTGCTGCTTGCCAACCGCTTTGTGCCTCTTGCGGTTACGCTTCTCGGACCCATGGTTTTCAACATCCTCGTGGTGCACGTCCTCATGGCGCCTTCGTCCATCGGCCCTGGCGTATTTGCGGCGATATGCTGGTTCCTCGTCTTCTGGCGCGTTTTCCCTGCTCTCAGGGGCATCTTTCAGCCAACGGTTGAGTAGCTACCTCCGTATCCATCGCCGGGTCTTTACAATAGAGACAAGCGATGATTACGTACCTCTATCTCGGACGCATTGCCTACGGCGAAGCGCTCGCCCTGCAGGACGAGCTGGTCGAGTTGCGCCGCCAGAACCTTATTCCCAACACGCTTCTGCTGCTGGAACACCCGGCAGTGCTCACGCTGGGCCGCAACGCTGACCGCTCCAACGTCATTGCTTCCGATGAGATGCTCGCGGCACGCGGCGTCACGCTGTACGAGACGAAGCGCGGCGGCGACGTAACCTACCATGGTCCCGGCCAGCTTGTCGGCTACCCCATCTTCGACCTCCGCAGCCTGCGCAACGCCAGCGGCACGCGCATGGGGCCTGTCGATTTCGTTCGCCGCATGGAAGAAGCGCTCATTCGCCTCTGCGGAACTTATGGAGTGCACGCCGGACGCATTGCGGGACTCACGGGCGTTTGGTGCGGACCATCCGCAGGTACAGATGCTCCTGACCGCAAAATCGGCGCCATTGGCATCCATGTTTCACGCGGGATTACTTCGCATGGATTTGCCTTTAACCTCACTACGGACCTGCGCGATTTTCTGCTCATCAATCCCTGCGGCATCACGGATAAGCCCGTAGCCAGCCTTAACCTTGAAGTTGCGGCCCCCTCGCGCCTGCCTTCCTTTGAGGCCGCTGCGCATGAGGCTGCGCGTCAGTTCGGTATGGTCTTTGAGCAGCCTGTCCTTGCCGTCGAGAGCATCGAGGCGTTGCGCGCACAGGCCGCCGAAACAACGGAATCAACAAGGCAGGAATTTCCAGCGGAAGACACGCCGATGCAACCGCCCGCCAATGTGGAACGCCTGGCGGGCATCGCCCATCGTCCCGTGCGCGCCTGATTCCACAAAGCCCAGCCCTTTATAATCGCCTGTGGAGACGTGCATTTTGCGCGTGGCCCCAATAGCGGAGTAAGGACTCATGCCGACAGACGTCGTAATGCCCCAGATGGGCGAATCAATCTTCGAGGGCACCATTACCAAGTGGCTCAAAAAGCCCGGCGACGCCGTCGAAAAAGACGAACCGCTCTTTGAAATTTCGACAGACAAGGTGGACGCGGAGATTCCCGCTCCCGTCTCCGGTGTGCTCGCTGAAATCAAGGCTGCGGAAGGCGAGACGGTTGCCGTGAATGTGGCCGTTGCCGTCATCGCTGAAAGCGGCGCTGCAGTAACGCCAGCGACACCGGCCTCTGCGCCGAAGGCTTTAGAGTCGGTACCCTCGTCTGCTCCAACATCCGTTGCAGGTGGCACGGAAGTTGTGATGCCGCAGATGGGTGAATCCATCTTTGAGGGCACCATTACCAAGTGGCTTAAAAAGGCCGGCGACGCCGTTGAAAAAGATGAACCGCTCTTTGAAATTTCGACAGACAAGGTCGATGCGGAGATTCCTTCGCCTGTCTCTGGCGTGCTTACGGAAATCAAAATTGCAGAAGGCGCAACGGTGGAAGTCAACACTGTCGTCGCCATTATCGGTGGCTCTGCAGCAGAGCCCACTACCGCTCCGGTTGCCTCCGCGACTGCTGCTCCTGTAACCGCAGCCGTACCTGCAAAACCAGCGCCGCAGCCTGAAGTTTTCGTAAACAACGACGAAATCCGCTCCTCGCCACTGGTTCGCAAAATTGCCCGCGAAAAGAACATTGATCTACGCCTGATTCGCGGCACGGGCTCGGCTGGCCGCGTTACCAAGGACGACATTCTTGGCTACATTGCCGCAGGAGGCCCCGGTACCTCCATGGCGGAAATGGCGCCGCAGGCGCAGTTGCCTGGACGGCTAGTTCCCCTCAGCGGCGAGTTGGTTCCCATGAGCCGTATGCGCTCCATTATTGCCGAGCGCATGGTGGAAAGCAGCCGGACCGTTCCGCACGCTTACTCAATTTACAAAATCGACATGACGCGCATTGCCAAGCTGCGCGAGCGCTCGAAGGCGGCCTTTGAAAAGGCTCATGGCGTGAAGCTGACTTATATGCCGTTCATTGCGGCGGCCACGATTGAGGCTATCCGCAAATTCCCCATCGTCAATGCGTCGCTTGAGGGCTCTGCCATTCGCTATCACGCAAATGTTCATCTTGGTATTGCCGTTGCTCTCGAATGGGGCTTGATTGTCCCCGTGGTTCGCGAAGCGGAAGCGCGCAGCTTTGGCGATCTCGCACGCGCTATTGCGGACCTGGCCGAGCGCGCCCGGACCAAAAAGCTCAAGCCGGAAGAGGCTTCCGGCTCGACGTTTACACTTACCAACTCCGGTGTCTTTGGCGGCGAGTACGGCACGCCCATTCTGAACCAGCCTGAATCGGCCATCCTTGCTATCGGCGGCCTCAAGAAAGAGCCGGTTGTGCTCACGGATGCGGAAGGCAATGACACGATTGCGATTCGCTCGATGCAGACTTACTGCCTTGGCTTCGATCACCGCACTATCGACGGGGCTGACGCTGGCAAGTTCATGACTGCGCTGAAAGATACGCTGGAAAACTGGAATCAGCCCATCATTTAGTTAAAGCAGTTTGCGAAACGCCTCAACGCTCAGCCCCGCATCGCGCACAATGCCGCCCATCGTGAATGCGTTGACGGGATTATGCCTTGGAATTGTCAGGATGCGTGTCCCATCCGTCATCACAATATGCGCGCCCTGGCGCAAAATGCGAAAACCCGCCTTTTCAAGCGCAGCAACAGCTTTCAAGTGATTGATGCCTGGGATTTTTGGCATTCCGTGTGTCTTTCGCTCGTGCTATCTCGTGGTATTGAACTACTACGCTACAGCAACCTCAACCACACGGCCATCTTCGCTACGCGCCAACTCTTCCGCAGCATCTACATACTCACTGATAGCAATACGGATATTGGCAAGCGCTTCTTCTTCCGTCGCGCCTTGCGACCAACAGCCAGGCAGACCCGGGCATGAGACGCTGAAGCCTTCTTCCGACTGGTGAAGAACTACATGATAGGTAGCCATGCCAATATCCTACACCCCTTCCGTATTGCAATACACTTACGCTACTTCCCCGCCCACGCTACGCCGTCGGAGTTATCGCCGTCTTCAAAAGTACGCGTAATCTTCCACGTGCTAAGGTCTACTTCGGCAATTGTGTGCGAGGCCATGCACGAGACGTACGCCACCTTGCCGTCTGGCCGCATCAGCACCTCTTCCGGGTCATGCGGTGTATCGAGCGTGTGCACTACCTTCATGGTTTTCACGTCCACCACATCTACCTTGTTGCTGGTGGGCAACGCCACCATTACGTAGCGGCCATCCACCGTCACCGTGGAGCCGTAGCCAATTCCGCTCAGCGGGACCCAATTCGCCACTTTATTGGTGGCGGTATCAATTGCCGCAAGCTGCGGCTTGGCCTGGTCTGCCGTGAACACCCACTTGTCATCCGGCGTGATGGAAATGCGCTGCGTGCTCTTTGAGATGGGAATAATCGTCAGCACTTTGCGCGCGGGAATATCGAGCACAGAAACCGTACCCGGCCCTACGTTTGCCGTATAGCCGCGCTTGCCGTCGTGCGAGAGAGCCAGCATGTGGCTCTGCTCCTGCCCTGTTGGAATGGAGCCGACAATCTTCAGCGTCTTTGGGTTAATTAGGGTGATGCTTTTATCCAGTTCGGTCGTTACGTAGAGCAGTCCATCTTTCGGCCCAAAGATGGGCATGTGCGGACGCACGCCGCGTCCGAAATCGAGCGTTCCCACCACGCTCCGCGAGGCGATATCGATGACCACCATCTTGCTGCCATCGGTGCCCGGCTTACCTACGCCGGAGTTGCCATAAATCGGCACATAGGCCAGCTTGCCATCCGGGGAGGCAACCACCTCATGCCCAGTAACCCCACCCTCGGGCACAGAGGCAATCACCTTGCCTGCCGCAGGGTCCGCAATGCCAAGGCTTGCGTCGCCTTTCTGGGCAATCAACAGATGCCCCTGCTGCGCGTGAGCACCAACCGCAGCCACAACCAACACACACCCAACGGAACACAAACGCACCTTCAGCATCACAGCGACAACCCTCCAGGGAACGGCAAGATGCACACCAGCATACTCGCCGCATGCCGAAGCTGACCAGCCTGCGTTCAGTATGTCTTCAGGCGTGCGCTTTCCATGGGTCGTAGGTGCCGACGCTCCAGCTATGCCCTTCGGGGTCGCGAATTGTGAACTCGCGGCTGCCGTAGTCCATATTCTCGATGGGGCGGACTATCACCGCGCTTGCGGCCTGTGCTTTTGCGTAGACCGCATCGGCATCGGCTACCGCGATGTAAATTGACGCTGTTTCTACGCCGTCAAGCTCCGTGGGAGATTTGAATCGCATCGCCTGCGCGTCTTCTTTTGTAGAGCCAAGCATAATCATGCCGCCGCCAAGGGCCAACTCCGCGTGGGCTATTGTGCCGTCAGGGTTTGCGTACACCGCGTGCTTTGTGAATCCAAGTACGCTCACCAGCCACTCGATAGCGGCAGGGGCATCCTTGTAACGCAGGGCGGGAAAAATAGTGGACTTCGATGTGCTTTCCATCCAACCTCCTCGACGTTGAACGTACGCCTTTCAGCATGGCATCCGGATATTCAGGAGTCTTGGAAATTTCGGAAATGGCGCATTTAGTCCGTGACAACATGATTCGCCCACGGCGTACCACGTGTGCGCGTATATGTTGTCGCGTCGATTCCTGAAAACGCGCGAAACTCATTTGCAAAGTGCGACTGGTCGTAATAGCCACATTCCAACGCCAGCTCCGGCCAGGGAATCTCCACCCCCACATGCAACTGCCGCACCACACGCTGAAAACGCTGCACCCGGCACCACACCTTTGGCGTAAGCCCCACCTGCTCGCGAAATACCTGCGAGAACCGCCGCTCACTCCAGCCCACAGCCTGCGCCACGTCCCGCACAGAGGCCGCGCATGGAGCCTGTTGAAAGCGGCTCAGTGCAAACTCAATCGCGGGTATGCGCTCTGCTCCCAAGCCGCCTTGCCGCGTGCTCAGCATCTCCATCAAAAACGCCTCGAAACAACGCATTCGCGCTTCCGGCGATGCCAGCTCACGCAACCTATCGCGCAAGCCTGTCGCTTGCGCACCCCACACATCTCCAAGGCTGACGCTGCGATTGCTGAACAGATCCGCCGCATCTGCGGCAAAGACCGGAAAGCCTCCGGGCTCAAAGACCACGCCAACCAGGTCCGCCATATCGGAAGTGTCCACAATCTCGTAAATGGACCGCGAGCCCACCACCAGCGATGGAGCTGACCGTCGATCCGGCTGCCCCTCCGGGCAATCAAGCAAAAAATCGCGGGCAAGGTTCAGAATCACCTGCGTGCATCCGCTGGGCAGAATCCGTTCTCTCCGGTGCGCAGGCCGTGGCGCACGCGCATACCACACCATGCGAACAAACCGGCTAAGCGGCAAAACGGGTTTGCGCTCCAGGTAGATCACAGTTTCCCTCGTGCCCGTTATAACACCGGGCCACCGTATCCTGTAACCATGCCCCTTCCCGCACGCGACGCCGAACTTGTCCAAATCATGGATGCCGCTTTTGCCGACGCAGCCCAACATGCCGGTGCGTGGCTTGTCTGTAAACCGGGCTGTACGCAGTGCTGCCATGGCGCGTTTGCTATCAATGCGCTGGATGTTGCGCGGCTTCGCGCCGGCATGGAGACGCTGCGCGGCAGCAATCCCGTACTTGCGGGACACATTGAGCAGCGTGCGCGGCGGTGGATTGCGGAGCATGCTGCTGATTTTCCCGGCGACCTTACTACGGGCACGCTAGGCACATCCGAAGCGGAGCAGGAGGCCTTTGAAGAGTTTGCCAATGAAGCCGCGTGTCCCGCGCTCAATCCGCAAAGCGGGCTCTGCGATATTTATGAGTTTCGCCCGATGACCTGCCGCGTCTTTGGTCCGCCTGTTCGCATGGAGGACGAGGCCTTTGGCTGCTGCGAGTTGTGTTTTGTTGGCGCTGGCAATGAAACCATTGCCGCGTGCGAGATGCACGTTCCGCATGCGCTGGAAGAAGAGATTCTGGAAGAGTTTAGCGACAGCGCGGAGACCGTGGTTGCCTTTGCGCTGCTGCCCACGCGATAAACTCAAGCCTGGGCTATCCCAGTTGACCATCCCCATTCCGGACCGTTCCCGTTTATGAGACTGACTCCCTATCCCTGCTGGGCAGAAATCGACACTCACGCCCTTGAAGAGAACTACCGCACGCTCCGCGCCCTTGCTCCGGCAGGTGCGGATTGCATGGCTGTTGTTAAGGCCAATGCTTATGGGCACTCGCTGCGTGAGTGCGCGCTGGCTGCTGAACGTGCAGGTGCGCAGTGGCTGGCTGTTACCAGCGTGCAGGAGGCCATATTTGCGCGGCGGATGTGCCCGATGACACATGTGCTGGCTCTTGGAGGCGTGCTTCCCGGCCATGGCGCGGCTGTCATTCGGGAGCGCATCCGGCCGGTTATCTGGACCGTGCAGCACATTGAAGAACTTGAGCAGGCTGCGCGAGAGACCGGGCATGGTGCGGCTACGGTTGCTGTACATCTGGAGATTGATACCGGGATGAGCCGCCAGGGCGTGGGCCTTGAGGAGCTTCCGGCGATTCTTGCGCGCTTTACGGCGGACTCGCCGTTGCGTATTGAGGCAGTGATGACGCATTTCTACGCCAGCGATGAGTCGGACGGTGTGCGGTCGAACGAGCAATTGCGCAGGCTCTCAGAGGCGCTGCGCATTGTGACTGCCGAGCGGCCTGAGCATCTCAAGTACCTTAGCGCTGGCGCTTCCGCAGCGTTGCTTGGCAATGACGCGCCTCTTATTGCTTCGCTGGCGCGTGAGTTTCATCTAGAGCCGCTGTTGCGCATTGGGCTGGCTCTTTATGGAGTTGCACCGCGCATTACTCCACCCCTTGCGGATGCTCCGCAGCCGGCTCTCAAGCCGGTGCTGGCGTGGAAGACTCGCGTGGCGGGGCTGCGGCATGTTCCTGCTGGTGCGGAGGTTGGCTACAACGGCACCTTTACCGCTACAGAACCGATGCGGCTTGCGCTGCTGCCTGCGGGCTACGCGGACGGAATCAACCGAAAGCTTGGCAATCGCTTCTGCCTGCTTGTGCGGGGGCAGCGCGCGCCGATTGTTGGCCGCGTGAGCATGGACCACATTGTGCTGGATGTTACGGACATCTCCGGCGTGGAGGTTGGCGACGAGGTGCTGATTCTGGGCAGCCAGGGGGATGAGGTGATTTCCGCCTACGACCACGCTGAGGCTGTTGGCACCATTCCGTGGGAGATTTTTACCAGTATTGCTGCACGTGTCGAACGCATTTCAATTTGACACACCGATTGCTAGAATTGGCCCGGTAATGAACATCTGTGAACAATGCGGCTCAGGCTCTCGCGATAAGGATGGGGTCTGTCGCGGATGTGGCGCATCGCGTCCCTTAACGATCGCAGTAAGCGAAACGAACTCTTCAAGAAATAAAAAGGGGGCGGCTTTCGCAGCCTTTCCTCAAGCGATTCGTTTGGCGGGACTACCAGAAGTAGGACAAAAGAAAGTTTGGGCTGCGGTGCTACTTGCACTGATGCTCGGCCCTTTTGGCTTGCTCTACTGCACAACAACCGGCACAGTTGTTATGCTCATCTTCTACTTCATCCTGAATTGGTTCTTGGGAAGTGCAAGTCTTCTGATTGTGCTTCCTATTTGTGCTATCTGGGCATGGAGAGCTGCGCGAGAGTTATCCTCGCCTTTTGACTGAGAGCTCAAGCTATGAATTGACGGCCAAAAGCTTCTCGACTCCAGCAGCGGCACTGGCGGCGGCAATCATTGCGTCCATGCCCATCGAGGAATTCAGCATCAGGTGGTAGAGGCTTCGCGAGGCCCAGTCCTGGCCAAAGAACTGGCGGATTGCAGCGGCTCGGCGCTTGTCGTAGGCGACCAGGCGCTGATCGGCGTGCTGTGCTTCCGCTGGAAACTTCTTTGCAAACCAGTCGCGCTTTGCGGGCTGCGAGGCGTAGACGAAAACGTGAAAGGCTGCCGGGAAGTTTGCCAGCACGCACGCGGAGCCTCGGCCCACGATGACGCAATTGCCTGCCTGTGCGGCCTTTTCAATCTCCCGCTTCACCAGTGAGTACATCTTCGCGCAGTCAAAGACCTGCTCGTCGCAGGGGACGGTGCTGGAATACATCGACTCCTGCCAGAAGATGCGCCCGTAGCGGTAGTACCACGGGTCGAGCCGGTCGTCGAACTCAGCGGCTGTCTTTTCCGGCACGCCGCCGGCCCTGGCTGCGCTTGCCAGAAGCTCCTCATCCAGCAGCCGCCAGCCCAGATGCGCCGCAAGGTCATGCGCAAACTCACCGCCGCGCGAGCCGTACTCGCGTTCTACCGTAATCACACGGACAGATTGCTCGTTCATAGCGCCCCCCCTTTGCGCGGGAGCATACAACGAAACGAGCTCCAATTCCCACATAATTTTTCTGAGCAATCAAAAATGCCGCGCTGATTAGTCTCAATCAGCGCGGCATCCGTCTACCTGCTTCTTACTACAAATCTTGCCTACTGCGTTACGGCTTCCGCCGGGGTTTTGGATGGCTTGAGGTGTGGTGCGCTGGGCGGTACGGGAGCCCTGGGCGGTGCGGGAACCGCTGTGTTTGCCGCAGAGCCGCGCTTGATGCGCACATCGCCTACATCCGTTGTGAGCGTGACCTTTGCCTGCCCGGAGCCGAGAGAGAAGTTGACGGTTTTGTCGTCTCCGTCACCGAGAGAAGGCATTGGAAAATCGGAAATAATGTCGCCGTTGTGCGTATGGGCATTCACCGAGGCAGAAGCATTCTCCGGCAGCGTCAGCACCACGTCGCCGTGGCCGCTGCTGTTGTGCGCCTCCGCGTTGAAGTTCCCTGCCGGCTCAATCGTAATGTCGCCGTCGCGGTCGTCTACGTAGGTATCGCCGGTAACCTGCGTCAGGTCAATGTTCTTGGACCGCGTGGAGATACGCACGCCGCCATGCACCTCGGTTATGTTCAGGTCGTCATCGTTAAGCGTCATATCGCCCGGCAAATCGCCGAACTGAATATCTGTCTTCGAGGTGTGAATGTGCACGCCGCCCGTCAGGTTTTCAAGATGCGCTTCGCCGAAGATATCGCCGTTAACGGCAACCTTGCCGTGGACTTCCGAGAGCGTGAGGTCGCTGCAGCGGCCATCAGCGGTAATGTCGCCCGTCACATCATGCGCGGAGAAGTCGCCCTTGTCTGACGAAAAGTGGACCTGCACGGAGCCCTTGACCGTGCTGAGATGCACATCGCCGTGCCCGGCTGTAATGGTTGCGCCTGCATTGAGCCCGGCAGCGGTTACATCGCCACGGCTGGCATCGACGTTTACACTTGCGCCCCTAGGCACCACGACAGTCAGGTTGACGCGCCCCTGGTCATGGCCGTCGGACTTGATGACTACGTTGCCGCCACTCACGGTCACATGCGCGGTTTCGGCGGCGAAGATTTTCCTGGCCTCGTCATCAGAGTTGGCATAGGCAACCTGATGCGCCTGCACCTGCACGCTGGCCGTGTCGCCGCCGGAGATGCTCACATCGCCGCGCGGGTTCTGAATCTGAATCACGGCATTGGCCGGGACTGCGGCATTCAGCACCTGCTGGTCCTGGTCATGCTGGGGGCGGCCAAACATGTTGAAGAAGTCGCCGTGCTCGTTGTCCCAGTTGTTGCCGTTGAAGCCGTCCCAGTGGCGGTTAATCATGGCGGCAAAGATGCCGACGAAGGCCAGTAACACCAGCACGCCAACAAAGCCGCCGCCGCGACGCACCGGAACTTCACGCCGCTGGTCGAGCGCCCACTCCACCAGCAGGGCAATGCCCGCGCCGATGAGCAGAAGCGGCCACCACTTGCCGTACCACGCCCAGAACTGGCTGGCGTCAATCTTGCCCCACATCATGAGCAGGGCGATGACGCCAATGGCCACCAGGATGAGCGGACCGACGACGGAAGGCACGCGGGGAGCGTAGTAGCCGCCACGATATGCCTGGCGCTGCGCCTTGTAGGCGTCCCGCTGGGCGCGCCATGCGGCCTTTTGCTGCTCGCGGTAGGCCCGCCACTGCGTTCTTGGGTCAATCGGCGGCTGCTGAGGCGTGCTCATGACTGGCCTCCGCGCGGATTGATTTCATCACCATGCACGGGAACGATGGAAGTACCGGGCTCAGACGGCTGCGCGGGGGCAGGCGGCGCGGAAGGAACAGGGCCGCCCGGATAACCGCCTTGATAGCCACCCGGATAACCGGAACCAGCTCCGAAGCCGGACATGTATCCCGGCGGGGGCGGAGGCATGTCGTCCTGCGCGACTGCCGCACGCTCAGCCAGCGCGAGAACACCCCAGAGAATCAGGTAGAGCGGCCACGCGTGGCCCCAGCTCAGAAGATGCGCCTGGTCCAGCAGCGCGATTACGCCCGTTAACAGCAAAAACATGGGCCAGCGAAGACGGCTGATTAAAAACCAACGGTTCATTGCGAGCCTCCTTTTGAATCGTTCACACGCCGCAGAATCATCCACGCGCCAAGTGCAATCAGGATCAGCGGCCAGCTATAGTGCAGGATTCGCTCTGTCACATAGCCAAGCTGGTTGAGCAGAAAGAGCAGTCCAAGGCCAATGAGGATCACAGCTCCAATTGGCTCCCTGCGGCGCCAGTACGGCGGAGGCACAGGCGGAATGGGAGGAATTGGGGGAACCGGCGGTACGCCAAAGCCGGGGTGCGGCTCATACGGAATCTGCTGATAGGGCGACCATGCGCCGGTTCCCGGTGCGGGGTTCGGAGGCTCCGGGTCTACGCCAGGATTGACGCCAGGATTAACTCCCGGATTGACGCCAGGCTGGTACGGCCCCGGATTCGGATTTTGAAACGGTGCTCCCGGCTGCTGTGGGTGGTTACTCGGCCCCATGTTCAGCCAGTTGCCTACCTCGTTCAAACCGAACGGGTCAGGCAAAGGCAGGCCATCGCGGCGTGCACGTGCCGTGTGGTAGGCCTCGAACGACTGGTAGAAGACCCACGCCCCGATAAAGATCCCGAAGACTCCAAAATGGTCCGTGATGCTGATGAGCACCGCGAAGATTACGACATGGATGAGGCCCTTGAAAAACTGACCGTTGTACATGGCGCCCACACCGGGGATAAGGCCGAGCACAGCGGCGAGCGCCGGGTTCGGCGTGCCCGCGGGAGCTGCAAACGGGGGCACGGGAGGCACCGCTTGCCAGGCTGCTAAATCCTGCTCGCAGAGAATCTGCCCGGCGGGTCCCTTTCTTACGCATTGTGTGCAGAGCGGCTTGCCGCAGTTCTGGCAATAGGCAGCGGCAGGTACGCCGCTATGGTTTACGCAGTCCATTTTGCGCTCCTTTCCTCTTTCTTTACGGAGCCAAAGGTATGCGCGGCCTTCCCGTGCAAGTCCTTCCTGTGTGGTCCCAGGGCTGTCTCCAAATAATCGGCGCCATCGTAAGCCGGGGTAACCGACTGCCGGGGCGTCTCTTGTCTAGGGTCCACTCCGTTGCTGAGTCTGGACCCTCCATCTTTATGTCCGGGCTGCTGCTTTGACTCGCCGTTGGGCGATTGCTGGCCGTCCTCGGTAGAGCGGCGCAGTTCCCGCATGCGCGTCTGCACTTCGTACACCAGGCGCAGGTGGTCGTAATAGCGAATAAGCGGCGTGGAAGCCACGGCGATCTGCCGCTCCATGTAAGAGCGCACCGCCTGGGGCCTCAAATTCGCCATCTTCAGGTCCTTCAGCTTGATGCCGGTCAGGTTCAGCGTGAGGAAGATGGAGAAGAAGGCCATGGCCGCCGTCATCATCAGGCGCGGTTCGGCAAAACGGCGGACAAAGCCCATGAAGCCGGGCTTCTGCCATGCCTGCACGGGATACGCCATTGCGCCCGCGGCCACCGGCTGCATCTGCCCCGGCAAAGCGCCGAAGCCTGCAATCTGGCCTGAGTCCGTTTGCGCAAGAATCTTTTCCAGAAGGCCTTCCGGCATCTCCGGTTCAGTGGAAAGAAAGTCCAGCCACTCGCGCCCGCGCTTTGCCTCTTCATACAGGTCCTTGCAATAGGGGCACGATTCCTTATGGCTCTCAAAAAACTCCTGGTCTTCTGCTCGCAGCAAGCCGTCGAGCGCGTCGGCCAGCAGCGTCTCCCACTGTCCGCAGGCCGGGGAGGCCGGAATGTTTGCCGAAATGTGAGTCTGCTCCGACATTTACATCACCTCCCCTTTATTACGTTCCAGCAGCCGGGCCAGTTCTGCGCGTCCGCGGCTGATGCGGCTCTTGACCGTTCCCTCGGGAATGCCAAGAACCTGTGCAATCTCTTTGTAATCCATATCTTGCAGGTCGCGCAGGATGACCGCTTCGCGCAACTCCGTGGAAACCTTTGCCAGCGCCGCCTGCACCATCTTCTCCAGTTCCTTTTGTGCCGCCTGTTCATGCGGCGAGCGGTCCCGGCTCGTCAGCCGGTCCACCGGCTTGAGCTCCTCGCTCTCGTTCCAACCTTCGTCCAGCGACCCCGTAGCGCGCAAGTTCTTCGTCCTGCGGAAGTTGTCCACCAGCAGGTTGCGCGTCATGGTGGTAATCCAAACCTGCAGGC